>JAJUFY010000253.1 GCA_029263635.1 Ectothiorhodospiraceae bacterium
GGATCAGGAGCGGCTGGAGGCCTGGCAGGCGGCCCTGCAGCCGCTGCAGCTGCTATCTGCCGGGGCCGTGCCGCTGGGCTGGCTGGCCGACGGCGATGCCGCCGTGATGGAGGAAACGCCATGACCCGGCCACTGCGGCTGGCGGTGGTCGGCCATACCAACGTCGGCAAGACCTCGCTGCTGCGCACGCTGACCCGCGACCCGGGTTTCGGCGAGGTGTCGGCGCGGCCCGGCACCACCCGCCATGTCGAAGGCGCCCGGCTGTCGGTTGGCGGCGAGCCGCTGCTGGAACTCTACGACACGCCCGGGATGGAGGATGCCATCGCCCTGCTGGAGTACCTGGAGCGGGCGGCGTTGCCGGGCGAGCGGCGCGACCCGCCGGCGCAGATCGCGCGCTTTCTGGATGGCGTCGAGGCGCGGCAGCGCTTCGAGCAGGAAGCCAAGGTGCTGCGCCAGCTGCTCGCCTCCGATGCCGGGCTGTATGTGGTGGATGTGCGCGAGCCGGTGCTGGCGAAGTACCGCGACGAGCTGGCGGTGCTGGCCATGTGCGGCAAGCCGCTGCTGCCGGTGCTGAATTTCGTCGCCGGCGGCAGCCATCGCGAGGACGACTGGCGCGCGGCGCTGGCCGGGCTCGGCCTGCATGCACTGGTGCGCTTCGACAGCGTGGCACCGCCGGTCGATGGCGAGCGCCGCCTCTACGAAAGCTTGGCGCTGTTGCTGGAACCGGCCCGTCCCATGCTGGAACGGCTGGTCGAGGAGCTGGAGGCCAGGGCCCTGGAGCGTCGCCGCAGTGCCGCCCGGCTGATCGCGGGGCTGCTGATCGACGTTGCTGCCTGCCGGCGCGGCGTACCGGCTCAGCCGGAATCGGTGCGACAGGCCGTGGAGGCGTTGCGCGATGCGGTGCGACAGCGCGAGCAGCGCTGCGTCGACGAGCTGTTGCGCCTGTATGCCTTCCGCCCGGGCGATGCCAGTACCGATGAGCTGCCGCTGCTGAACGGGCGCGGGGGGGCCGAACTGTTCACCCCCGAGACGCTCACGCCGCTGGGGGTGAAGATGAGCGGCGGCAGGGCCGCCGGCGCCGCGGTCGGTGCCGGCGTCGACCTGCTGCTGGGTGGCGCCAGTCTCGGTGCCGCGGCGCTGCTGGGCGCCATTGCCGGGGGGACGGCGGAGACCGCGCGCAGCTACGGGCGCCGCCTGCTCGGCCGGTTCAAGGGCGAGCGTGAGCTGAGCGTCGACGATGCGGTGTTGCGCTTGCTGGCCCTGCGACAGCTGCAGCTGCTGCAGGCTCTGGAGGCGCGCGGCCATGCCGCGGAGGACAAGATCCGGCTGGCAAGCCCCGAGGATCGGGATTGGCGGGAGGGCAGGCTGCCGGAAGCGCTGACCCGGGCACGGGCGCATCCGGAGTGGTCCGCCTTGAACCCCGGCGCCCGGCCTGGCCTGGCCGAGCGGCAGGCGCAGGTGGAAGAGCTGGCGCTGCTGCTGGAACCGGGCGCGGACTCGCCGCGCGCCGGCCCGTTGTGAAGGAGGTGCGGCAGGCTGGCGTTGGCGCGGACGCTCGCAGCCTGCGCCCGTTCTAGACTTGGTGCAGATCCGCCGGAGTGCCCTCGACGGTCTCCACGTCCTCGGCGTCGACCTGGTGGCGCAGGGCCGGCACCGGCGCCTGGTCGCGGATGCGGCTCTCGCCGACGAATTTGCCGCCCGGTTCGATCACGATCTCCTGGATATTGATCTCGCCGAAGACCTTGCCGTTGGCGACGATTTCCAGCCGCACGCAGTCGACATTGCCGTGCAGATGGCCGCTGACCACCACGTGGTGCGCCCGCAGCGTACCTTCGAAGCTGCCGGCGGAGCCGATCGACACGTCGCTGGACGATTCGATCGTGCCCTCGACGACGCCGTCGATGTGGAGCGCGGCGTCGAGGATCAGTTCCCCTCGGAGCTTAGTTCCACTTGCGACAATCGTCGTCCCGCTAGGCTGAACCTTTCCTTTACTACCTTTGCCAATGAGTCCCATTTTACCCGCCCCTCCTTCTCGAACAGGCTGTCATAGTCGTTGAGCGTCCACTGCATGAACGGTTCCGGATTCAGTCGGCGCTGGATATGGCGCACCTCGTAATGCAGATGCGGCCCGCTGGACAGGCCGGTATTGCCCGAGTAGCCGATGAGGTCGCCCTTGCGGACGAAATCGCCTGCCTTGACGGCGACGCGATCCAGATGGCCATAGAAGGTGGTGAAACCGAAGTTGTGGTTGATGATGATCAGATTGCCGAGTCCGCTCGATTTATGGAAGGCGGCCCATTCGATCACGCCGTCGGCCGTGGCGTACACCGGGGTGCCCATGCTGGCCCGCAGGTCGACGCCGGAGTGGAAGGCGCGCTGGCCCATGACGGGGTGCTGGCGGTAGCCGAAATTGCTGGTCTTGCCCTTGTATTCCACCGGATAGCCGTTCGGGATGCTCTGCATGATGAACATCTTCTCGAGCGCGGTCTGGCTCGCGGTGTCCAGGCGGGTATGGATGTCAAGCGCCGGATCGCTCTCCAGGCCGATCATCACTTCGATGGTGCCGAGCTCGTCGCTGATCTGCGCGAGCTCCCGTTCCTTTTCCTCGACGGCCTGCTTGAGGCGCTCGTGCTCCTCCAGCAGCAGCGCGAACTCGCCCTGGGTCAGCTGGCGGCGCGCGTCGAGCGCGGCGATTTCCTCGTTGAGATCGGCCACATGGCCGCTGAGCCAGTAGATCAGGCCGGCGCCGAGCAGCAGCGTCGCCGCCAGGATGATCACGACGGCCAGCGCGTAGGTCTTCACAATCTGATGAATCGGGAAATGCCGCGCGCCGCGGAAGTCGGTGATCGTTATTGTGAAGGTATTTCGCACCGGTCGGTTTCCTGCTACCGCAGCAGATGCCTGCCGCAGCCTTATTCGTTTTCTTGCGCCGTGCTACGGGACCGACCGCACTGCCGGCGCAAGCACACCTCATTGTTCGTTCTCTGCCTGCACCGAGCGGCCCCGATGCGCGGCGTGCTTGCCCAGCCGGCAGCCTGGGCAGCAATTATCGCCTGTCGGCTGTCGAATGTCGCTAAGTGGACCTCAGAATGCCACTCTCGTCACACACAATCTGCGCACTGTGCAACGAATCCGGGACTCAGTCGAGCCTGGCTTCCAGGGTTTCCCAGCGCTCGAAGGCTTGCTCGAGTTCCCGTTCCGCCTGCTCCAGCTGGCTGCGCAGCACCTCGACATCTGCCGGGCGGTCGCGGTACAGCGCAGGATCGGCGAGCTGCGCCTGGAGAGCGCCGATGTCCGCCTCCAGTTGTTCGATCCGGCCAGGCAGCGCTTCCAGCTCCCGCTGTTCCTTGTAGCCCAGCTTCTGCCGCGCCGGAGGTCGGCGAACCGGCGGTTTCGCCGGGGCCGGTGAGGATGCCGGCGCTGCCGGCGCCGGCCGCTGGCGCAGCCAGTCCTCGTAGCCGCCGACATAGTCGCGCACCACGCCCTGCCCCTCGAAGGCGATGATGTTGGTGCAGACGTTGTCGAGAAAGGCCCGGTCGTGGCTGACCACAAGCACGGTGCCGGCAAACTCTATCAGCAATTCCTCAAGAAGCTCCAGTGTCTCCATGTCGAGGTCATTGGTCGGCTCGTCCAGCACCAGCAGGTTCGCCGGCCGGGTGAACAGCTTGGCCAGCAGCAGCCTGGCGCGTTCGCCGCCGGAGAGCGCCTTGACCGGCGTGCGGCTGCGTTCCGGCGCGAACAGGAAGTCCTGCAGGTA
>JAJUFY010000366.1 GCA_029263635.1 Ectothiorhodospiraceae bacterium
AGAACCGCGCCGCGCTGGTGACCTTCATCACCGCTGGCGACCCGGACTACGCCTCCTCGCTGGAAATCCTCAAGGGCCTGCCGGATGCCGGCGCCGACGTGATCGAGCTGGGCATGCCCTTCACCGACCCCATGGCCGACGGCCCGGCGATCCAGCTGGCCAATATCCGTGCCCTGAGCAACAAGCAGGACCTGGCGAAGACCCTGCAGATGGTTCGCGAATTCCGCCAGGGCAACCAGACCACCCCGATCGTGCTGATGGGTTACTTCAACCCCATCCACAAGATGGGCGTCGAGCGCTTCATCGCCGAGGCGAAGGAAGCTGGCGTCGACGGGCTGATCGTCGTCGACCTGCCGCCGGAGCATAACGAAGACCTCTGCGACCCGGCTCAGGCCGCCGGCATCGACTTCATCCGCCTGACCACCCCGACCACCGACGACGCACGGTTGCCGGTGGTGCTGAACAACAGCTCGGGCTTCGTCTACTACGTCTCGGTGGCCGGCGTGACCGGTGCCGGTTCCGCGACCCTGGAGCACGTCGAGCAGGCCGTCGCGCGCCTCAAGCGCCACACCGGGCTGCCGGTGGCCATCGGCTTCGGCATCCGCACCCCGGAACAGGCGGCGGCCATCGCCCGGCTGGCCGACGGCGTGGTGGTCGGCTCCGCGCTGATCGACCATATCGCCAAGGCTGAGAGTTCCACCGAAGCCGTCGCCGGCGTGCTCGGCCATTGCCGCGAGCTGGCCGAAGGCATCCGCAACGCCCGCGCCTGAACCGGCTTCAGCCCACGGAGGAGCGCCTCTGTGGGCTGAAGCGATCGGGCATGCCTGCAAGTCCGAAAAAGCCGGCCGCCGATTGCCTGATGGCCGTTCCCTCCAGTAGATTGGCCCGCCTTCGGCCCGGCCCCGGCGCCGATATGTGGCGCCTCTTGCCTGGATGTCTGCCGTGTCCCTTTCCGATGCTTCCGCCGTACCCGCTTCCGTCTACCGCCAGCCCGGTTTCCTGCCGTTCCTGATCAGCCGGGTGCTGGCCATGTTCGCCGTACAGATTCTTGCCGTGGTGGTGGCCTGGCAGGTGTACGACATGACCCGCGACCCGCTGTCGCTGGCCTATGTGGGCCTCGCGCAGTTCATTCCCATGTTCTTGCTGCTGATGCCGGCGGGCGACCTGATCGACCGTTACGACCGCAAGCGCATCCTCATGCTCAGCTGGGCGCTGGAAGCGCTCTGTGCGGCGGCCTTGCTGTGGCTGTCGCTGAGCGGCGGCGCGGTCACCGGCTTCTACATCGTGCTGGTGTTCTACGGCTGCGCCCGGGCGTTCACCGGGCCGGCGCTGTCCAGCCTGCTGCCGCAGATCGTGCCGCGCGAGAAACTGGCGGCGGCGATTGCCGCCAACAGCATGATCGTGCGCGGCTCGACCATCGCCGGGCCGGTATTCGGCGGCGGCCTGTACGCACTGGGCGGTGGCGGGCTGACCTATGCGGCCTGCCTGCTGTTCTTCGTCGCGGGCATCGTGCTGCTGCGCTGGGTGCCGGTGCTCTATGCGGAGAAGATGCAGGCCCTGGAGGCGACAGCCTGGCAGCGCTTCACCGCCGGAATCCGCTTCATCCGCTCGCGTCCGATCATCCTCGGCACCATTTCGCTGGACCTGTTCGCCGTGCTGCTCGGCGGCGTGGTGGCGCTGCTGCCGATCTACGCTCAGGAGGTGCTGGAAGTCGGCCCCACCGGCCTCGGCGCGCTGCGCAGCGCCATGGCCCTGGGCGAAGTGACCGTGGGCTTCTACCTGAGCACCCGGCCGTTCAACCGCCACGTGGGCATGGTCATGTTCATCGCGGTGGCGATCTTCGGCCTGGCCAATCTGGTGTTCGCCCTGTCCAGCCTGTTCTGGCTGTCCTTCGCCGCGTTGCTGGTCGCCGGTGGCGCCGACATGGTGAGCATGTACATCCGCTCCTCGCTGATCCAGTTCAGCACGCCGGACGCCATGCGCGGGCGGGTCAACGCGGTGAACATGCTGTTCATCGGCTCCTCCAACGAGCTCGGCGAATTCCGCGCCGGTACCAGCGCCGCCTGGTTCGGCGCGGTGCCGGCGGCGCTGCTGGGCTGCTTCTGCACCCTCGCGGTGACGGGCGGCTGGATGCTCGGCTTCAAGAGCCTGCGCCAGGTCGACCGTTTCAAAGACGCGGCACCGGACAGCAAGGGCTGAGCCGCTGTCTCGTCTCGTTACGGCTGTTCGCCCGCAAAGTCCGGGCCTTTCAGTACCATGCAGCGCAGCCATGCACCGCTGACCCACGAGGTTCGCCGGG
>JAJUFY010000424.1 GCA_029263635.1 Ectothiorhodospiraceae bacterium
CGGCTGCAGCGGCTGTGGACGGAACAGCTGCGGCATGCCAAGGCCATTGATAAGGTGGTGGCGCGCTGCGCAGCGGATGAACGCAGGGCCGAGGAGCGGCGTGCCCAGCGGGAAACGGACGCCTTCGCCCAAGTGCGACGACCGCAGCCTTAGGGTAACCGGCAGACGGGCAGTTGGCCTGGAGTTTGCAGCGCGGACGACAGCGACCGCACCAGGAGGGGGACATGATTCCGATGACAGGCACAGGATTGTCGCCGGTGACGACGGGTGGCGAGATCGGTGGCGCAGGAAGCCCCGGCGCCGCCGGTCTGGATTTCCTTGACGCCTTGCTGGCTGCGCTGCCGCCGGAGGCGCGGGAGCTGACCGAGCAGGAGCTGGCAGACTGGCTGCAGGGGCAGGATGCCGGCCTGGAAGGACTGTCTGTACCGGAGCAGGCCGCTGCGCTGCTCGGACTGATCGAAAGCAGCCGGCAGACCCTGCCGGCTGCCGGGGAGATGCCGGCGGTCGGCGTGGCGGCAGCGCTGCCGGACGTCGCAGCAGCGGATGGAACCGACGTTGAAATCCATGCAGACTTGGCGGTTCCGGCCCGGACCGCTGTTCAGCCCGGAGCGGCGGCAGCCCAGGCGCTGTCCGCTGGCGTAGCGGCCCAGGCCGGTCCGGAAGTCGAGGCTTTGGCCGGGACGCTGACCGATCCTGCGGCAGCCGCTCTGGAAGCTGGGGAGGATGATACGCCGGCTGCCGTCGTCGAGCAGGCATTCAGGTCGCAATTGCAGGCCGCGGCCTCTGGCGAGCCCGAGGCCGTCGAGACCCAGCCGCGGGTGCCGGTACGGCATCCGGAATTCGGCCAAGCAGTCGGGGAACGCCTGCTGTGGATGGTGCGTAACGGGCTGCAGGAAGCCAAAATCCGGCTCGATCCGCCGCATCTTGGACAGCTGGAAATCAGCATCGCCGTCAAGGACGACCGGGCGGATGTGCTCATCCAGGCCGCGCATGCGCTTACCCGCGAAGCGCTGGATGCCGAGCTGCCGCGGCTGCGTGCCATGCTGGCAGAAGCCGGCTTCGCATCGGTCGATGTAGGCATAGCCAGCGATCAGCGAGGGCAGGCGGCGGGCGAACAGCAGCAGGAAGCTGGTCAACATCAGGCCATGGCAGGCGCAGAGGATGTCGAGGAGGCCGAACCGGTGACGGTCCGCGCGACGCGCGGGCTGATCGACCACTACGCCTGACCGGCCGGCGCTGTCGGCCGCGACGTGACGATAGACCGGCGTCGTTTGGGCGCCGTAGCCAGAGGAGTTTTCGGATGCCGCTGACGCGCATCTTCCCGCGCCAGGCGGGGCAATCAAAGATCGTCATGCTGCTGATCGTGCTGAATGTCGCGGTCATTGCGGCCGCTGCTGCAGCGGTGTTCTATCTGGCCCATGTGATCGATTCGCGGATGGTGGCAGAAGGCGCAGGCGTGGCCGACGGCTCCGCGGTACCGGCGCAGCCGCAGCCGCCAATCTATGTTTCGCTGGAGCCGCCGCTGGTGGTCAACTTTGACCGCAACGGCCGAATCGGCTACCTGCAGGCCGAAATCCAGCTGATGACCCGCGAGCCGAGGGTGCAGGAAGCTCTCCAGCAGCACGCGCCGGCGATCCGTAACAATCTGCTGCTGCTGTTCTCGAGCAAGAGCTACGCCGAAGTGGCCGGTCGCGACGGCAAGGAGCGGCTGCGGCACGAGGCCATGCAGGAAGTGAATAGGATGCTCTTCGAGCGCGGTGTTCCCGGGCATGTGGAAGAGCTTTACTTCACCGGCTTTGTAATGCAGTAGTCATGGCGATGCACGAC
>JAJUFY010000401.1 GCA_029263635.1 Ectothiorhodospiraceae bacterium
ACACCCGGCCGACGTCGCGCACCACCGCCTTGGCCGCCATGGTGCCGTGGGTGGCGATCTGCGAGACCTTCTCGCGGCCGTATTTCTCGGCCACGTAGTCGATCACCCGGTCGCGGTTTTCCATGCAGAAGTCGACGTCGAAGTCGGGCATGGACACGCGCTCGGGGTTGAGGAAGCGCTCGAACAGCAGGTCGTAGCGCAGCGGGTCGAGGTCGGTGATCTTGAGCGCGTACGCCACCAGCGAGCCGGCGCCGGAACCGCGCCCCGGGCCGACCGGAATGTCGTGATCCTTGGCCCACTGGATGAAGTCGGCGACGATCAGGAAGTAGCCGGGGAAGCCCATCTGGATGATGACGTCGAGCTCGACGTCGAGCCGCTCCCGGTACGCGGCGACCTTGGCCTCCCGGTCCGGCGTTTCCGGCGGGAACAGCAGCGCAAGCCGCTCGTCCAGGCCGGCATGGGAACGGTCGCGCAGGTGCTGGTCGATGGTGACGCCTTCCGGCAGCGGAAAGTCCGGCAGCACCGCCTCGCCCAGCGTCAGCTTGAGGTTGCAGCGGCGGGCGATCTCGACCGTGTTCTCCAGCGCCTCCGGAATGTCAGCGAACAGCTCGGCCATCTCCTCCGGGGTGCGCAAATACTGCTCGTCGGAATAGCGGCGCGGCCGCTTGGGGTCGTCCAGCACCCGGCCGTCGTGGATGCAGACCCGCACCTCGTGGGCGTCGAAATCCTCGCGGGCAAGGAAGCGCACGTCGTTGGTGGCCACCACCGGCACCCCGTGGCGGGCGGCCAGCGCCACCGCCGCGTGCACATGCTCCTCGTCGCCGGCACGGCCGGTGCGGTGCAGCTCCAGATAGTAGTCGTCGCCGAACAGCTCCCGCCAGAACGCCAGCTTGCGCTCGGCAACCGCCTCGTCGCCGGCCACCAGCGCGCGCCCTACGTCGCCCTCGCGGCCGCCGGAGAGCGCGATCAGTCCGGCATGGTCGGCAGCCAGCCAGTCCAGCTGCAGCACCGGCAGGCCGCTTTGCTGGCCTTCGGCGTGCCCGCGGCTGAGCAGCCGGCTCAGGCAGCGGTATCCCTCCAGATTCCGGCACAACAGCACCAGCCGGCTGCGCTGCTCGGGCACATCCGGGTCTTCCACCCACACGTCGGCGCCAACGATCGGCTTGATGCCGGCAGCCAGCGCCGCTTTGTAGAACTTGACCAGCGCGAACATGTTGCTCTGGTCGGTGACGGCGACAGCCGGCATGCCGGCGGCCGCGCAGGCCTTCACCAGCGGCTTGATGCGCACCACGCCGTCGGACAGCGAATACTCGGTGTGCAGGCGCAGATGGACGAAGCCGACACTCATATCTTCTCGTTCTCGATCAGGAGCTCGCGTACCGGCCGGAACGATCGCCGGTGGATGGGCGACGGCCCCAGCTCGCGGAGGGCGGCCAGATGCTCGGCGGTCCCGTAGCCTTTGTGTTTGGCAAAAGCATAGCCGGGATAGCGGGCGTCGAGCATCGTCATCTCCTCGTCGCGGGCATGCTTGGCCAGAATGGAGGCGGCGCTGATCGCCGGCACCAGCCGGTCGCCCCCCACTACCGCCTGCGCCGGGCACGGCAGCCGCGGACAGAGCTTGCCGTCCACCAGCGCCTGGCTCGGCGTCACCGTCAGCGCTGCCACCGCCCGCTGCATGGCAAGCCAGGTGGCCTGCAGAATGTTCAGGCGATCGATTTCCTCCACCTCGGCCCGGGCGATGGCCCAGGCCAGCGATCGTTCGCGGATCTGCTCGAACAGCAGCGCGCGCCGGCGGGCGGTGAGCTGCTTGGAATCGTCCAGCCCGTCGATGGGACGGTCGGGATCGAGGATTACGGCGGCCGCATACACGGGCCCGGCCAGCGGGCCGCGGCCGGCCTCGTCCACGCCCGCCGTCAGCAAGCCCGGGGCTGCCAGGTCCAGGTCGAGCTGGCTCACGGCAGGCACGCCAGCACCGCTTCCGCCG
>JAJUFY010000288.1 GCA_029263635.1 Ectothiorhodospiraceae bacterium
CGGCTCGACCTGGAGCGGCTGCAGCTGGCCGCCGAGCCGCTGGAGGCCGAGCTTGCCGGCAGCGCCACCCTGGCCGGCGAGTATCCGCTGGCGCTGCGGCTGCGGGCGGTGCTGCCCAGGCCCGAGCTGCCGGCGCCGTTGCGGCTGACGGCCGGCCTGGCGGGCAGTGTGGGGCAGTTGGAAGTCACGACCGAACTGAGCGGTCCGCTAGCGCTGCACGCCGAAGCCAGCCTGCAGCCGCTGGTCGAGGGGCTGCCGTTCGACCTGTCGGTCCGCTGGCAGGAGCTTGGCGCGCCGCTGGGGGATGCGCCGGTGGCGCTGCTGCGCGACGGCCAGTTGCAGGCGACCGGCAGGCTGGCTGGCTATCGCGGCTGGCTGGCGACCACCGTCAGCGGCGATCAGGTGCCGACCGGCGACTGGCGGCTGCGCTTCGAGGGGGATCTGGAGCAGCTGCGTCTGCACGAGCTCGATGTCGCGACCCTGGGTGGCCGGGTGACCGGGGACGGACTGCTGCATTGGGCCGGCGGCCTGCGCTGGCGGGCGCAGCTCACCCTGAAGGACCTGGACCCCGGCGTGCACTGGCCCGATTATCCCGGCCGCATCAGCGGCCGACTGGAGTCCCGGGGCGAGCTCGGCGATGCGGGGCTAGCCTTCAGCGCTACCGCGCTAGGCATCGATGGCAGGCTGCGCGACTATCCGCTGGCCGTGCGCGGCACGCTGCGCAAGGCAGCAGGCGACAGCTGGCGCTTTGAGCAGCTGCGGCTCGCCAGCGGCGACAACATGCTCGAACTCGACGGCCGCCTGGATGATGGCGGCTGGCACGTCGACGGCCGTTTCCGGCTCGCTGATCCGGCTGTGCTGGTGCCGGAGCTGGCCGGCAACGCGCGCGGGAGCTTCGCGCTGCGCGGCGCCGTTGCCGAGCCCGACATCGGCCTTGAGCTGGAGGGCCGTGGGCTGCGCTATCAGGACCACGCGCTGGCGAATGTCGTGCTCGGTCTCGATCTGCGGCGGCTGGGGCTGGAGCCGAGCCGTCTGCGCTGGACTGCCGGCGGCGTGCGGCTCGCCGGCGAGCGCCTGGGGCGGGTGCGCGGCGAGCTGGCCGGCAACCGGGCGGAGCACGCGTTCTCGCTCGATGTCAGCGGCGCCGACTATGGCGGCAGCCTGCAGCTGACCGGCGGGCTCGACGACCGGTTGAACTGGGCCGGCCGGTTGGCAGAAGCCGCTCTGCGGCTGCCGCCACGCCAGCGCTGGACCCTGGCCGAGCCGGTGGCGCTGCGCTGGGCGCAGCAGGACCGGCAGCTGTTGCTGGCTCCGCATTGCTGGCGGCAGCGTCAGGCCCGCCTGTGCCTGCAAGAGCCGGCAACGCTGGGGGAGCGGGGCGCGCTGGCGCTGGCCTTGAGCGAGTTCCGCATCGGCTGGCTGGCGTCGCTGCTGCCGCAGGGGCTGCGCTGGCAGGCGCCGCTGGACGGCAGCGCCGCGGTTCGCTGGCAGCCGGACGCGCCGCTGAGCGCGCGCGCCGAGCTGCAAAGCCGCGGCGGCCGCATCGAGCTGGAGCGGGAGGATGCCGAGCCGCTCATCCTCGCCTATGACGATGTCAGCGCGCGGCTGGACATCGAACGGAATGCGCTCAACGCGACCCTGGTGCTGGATTCCGAACGCCTGGGGGCTGGCCAGGTTACGCTGCGGACGGAGCTTGCTCCCGGGCAACGTCCGCTCGCCGGCGAGGTGGCGCTGGACGGGCTGCAGCTGAGCCTGCTGCAGGCGTTTCTGCCCGACGTGCAGACCCTGGCCGGGACCCTCAGCGCCAACGGCCGGCTGGCCGGCACCCTGCAGGAGCCGCAGTTCGTCGGCGACGTGCGGCTTGAAGATGGCGCTCTGGCGGCAGCCAACCTGCCGCTCGTCCTGACCGACATCCAGCTGCATGCGGCCATCGCCGGCAGCCGAGCCGAGCTCGAGGGCGGCTTCAGCAGCGGCGACGGCCGTGCGCGTCTGAACGGGACGGCTGCCTGGGCAGCCCGGGACTGGCAGCTTGATCTGGCGGTCGACGGCGAGCGGCTGGCGGTGGTGTACGAGCCCGTCGTCCGCCTGCAGGTGAGCCCCAGGCTGCGGATTCAGGTCCGGTCGCAGCAGGTTGCGGTGACCGGGGAGGTTGCCGTCCCCCAAGGCAAGCTGACGCTGCGCCGGCTGCCGGCAGGAGCGGTGGCGGTGTCGGAGGATGTGGTGGTCATTAACCGCAGCGAGCGGATTGAGTCGGAACCGCCGGCGCAGCGCTGGAGCGTCACTGCCGATATCGAGCTGGTGCTGGGCGATGCCGTCGCCATCGAGGGCTACGGCCTGGAAGGCCGGCTCGCCGGCAATCTGCGGCTGCGGCAGCGGCCGCAGGGCGTGCCCGAGGCGACCGGCGAGCTCAGCATCGTCGATGGCCGTTATGAGGCCTACGGCCAGCAGCTGGAGATCCGTCAGGGCCAGCTGCTGTTTGCCGGTCCGCTGCGCGAGCCCAATCTGAACGTGGAGGCGGTGCGGCGGGTCGACATGGTGGTGGCCGGGCTGCGGGTGGAGGGCGAGCCGGATGCACCGCAGGTGACGCTGTTCTCCGAGCCCGGCCTGCCGCAGGAAGAAATCCTCTCCTACCTGATCCGCGGTCGGCCGCTCGGCGCAGGCGGCGGAGGCGGCACCGAGCAGCTGCTGACCCAGGCCGCGCTCAGCCTCGGCGTGCTGGGTGGCAAGGGCTTCGCCAGTTCCCTGGCCGGCGAGCTCGGCATCAGCGACTTCGAGCTCGGCACCGCCGGCGAGGGCGAAGAGACCCAGGTCGAACTGAGCGGTTATCTGACACCGGATCTGCTGGTGCGTTACGGCATTGGCGTGTTCGAGCCGGTCAACACGCTGACCCTGCGCTACCGCATCAACGACCGCTTCTACGTCGAGGCCGTCAGCGGCCTGGAAAGCGCGCTGGATTTCTTCTACGAATTCGAGTTCTGAAGGCCTTCTTCCGCCGCGCTCGTCCGCGCTTCCCGCCTGCGTCGTTGCGGGCACAGCGACGCGGTCTCGGGACGGCGAAGCGCCAGTCCTGGCTGTCGTTGCGAGCGCGAGCGAAACAATCTCGCGCTGGCGGAGCACCGTCACATCTCAGTGCCTCCATCATGAGATTGCTCACTAAAGCTCGCTGCCGCGCGTTGCGTCGTCGGCTGACGCCTCCTC
>JAJUFY010000394.1 GCA_029263635.1 Ectothiorhodospiraceae bacterium
ATCGCCACCAACATGGCGGGCCGCGGCACCGACATCGTGCTGGGCGGCAATCTGGAAGCCGAGCTCGCCGAGCTGGGCGAGGTGGACGAGGCCACCCGGGAACGGGTGCGGGCGGAATGGCAGCAGCGGCACGATCAGGTGCTGCAGGCCGGCGGCCTGCACGTGATCGGCACCGAGCGGCACGAGTCGCGGCGCATCGACAACCAGCTGCGCGGCCGTGCCGGCCGTCAAGGCGATCCCGGTTCGACCCGCTTTTATCTTTCGCTGGAAGACAACCTGCTGCGGATCTTCGCCGGCGACCGGGTCGGGGCGCTGATGCAGCGGCTGGGCATGCAGGAAGGCGAGGCGATCGAGAGCGGGCTGGTGTCGCGCGTGATCGAGAATGCCCAGCGCAAGGTCGAGGGCCATAACTTCGACATCCGCAAGCACCTGCTGGAATTCGACGACGTCGCCAACGACCAGCGCCGGGTGATCTACCAGCAGCGCAACGAGCTGATGGAGGCCGAAGACATCTCGGAGACCATCGAGGTCATGCGGGCCGACGTCTTCGACGCCGTCATCAGCGAGTTCATCCCGCCGGGCAGCATCGACGAGCAGTGGAACGTCGCCGGCCTGGAGGAGACGCTGGACGCCGAGTTCGGGATCAAGCTGCCGTTGCGGCAATGGCTGGACGAGGACGACAGCCTGCACGAGGAAACGCTGCGCGAACGCATCCTGGAGACGGCCGTGCAGCAGTACCGCGAGAAGGAGCAGCTGGCCGGCGCATCGGTGCTGCGCCAGTTCGAGAAGGCGGTCATGCTGCAGGTGCTCGACAACCACTGGAAGGAGCACCTGGCGGCCATGGACTACCTGCGCCAGGGCATCCACCTGCGCGGCTATGCGCAGAAGAACCCGAAGCAGGAATTCAAGCGCGAAGCCTTCGAGATGTTCTCGGAGATGCTGGAGAACCTCAAGCGGGAGGTCATCTCCGTGCTGTCCCGGGTGCAGGTGCGGGCGCAGGAAGATGTCGCCGCGGTGGAGGAGCAGCAGCGCCGCGACGAGTCCAAGATGCAGTTCCAGCACGCCAGCGCCGGAAGTTACAGCGCCGACGAGGAGGCCGCCGCGGTCGCCGCCGCCCGCGAGGCCGAAGCCCAGCCCTTCGTGCGGGAGCAGCCCAAGGTCGGTCGCAACGAGCCCTGTCCCTGCGGCTCGGGTCGCAAGTACAAGCATTGTCACGGGCGGCTGAACTGACAGGAGCGGCAGGATGGCTGTGGGCTGGAAAGGGTTGCCGGTGCTGCATCCGGTTCCGGGTGTACGGGTGGGAACGGCCAAGGCGGGCATCAAGAAGCCCGGCCGCCGTGATCTGACGGTTTTCGAGATCGCCCCTGATAGCGCGGTCGCTGTCGCCTTTACCCGCAATCGGTTCTGCGCGGCGCCGGTGCAGCTGGCAAAGCGGCATCTGGCGGCTGCCGCGGCGCGGTACCTGGTCATCAATACCGGCTATGCCAACGCCGGCACCGGTGCCGGCGGGCTCGACGACGCCCGGGCCTGCTGTGCCGCGCTCGCCGCCCAGGCCGGCTGTGAGGTCGAGGCCGTGCTGCCTTTTTCCACCGGCGTGATCGGCGAGCCGCTGCCGGTGGCGCGCATCGTCGCCGGCCTGCCGGCGGCGCTGGCTGCTCTCAGCGAAGACGGCTGGGAGCTGGCGGCCGAAGCGATCATGACCACCGATACCGTCCCCAAGGGCGCCAGCCGCCGCTTCCAGGCCGGCGGTCGCGACTACGTGCTGACCGGCATCAGCAAGGGCGCCGGCATGATCAAGCCGAACATGGCGACCATGCTGGCCTTCGTCGCCACCGATGCGCCGTTGCCGCAGGATCTGCTGCAGCAGGCACTGTCGGAGGCGGTGCGAGGCTCCTTCAACCGCATCACGGTGGATGGCGACACCTCGACCAACGACTCCTTCGTGCTGATCGCCACCGGCCGCGCCGGCAACGTCCGCATCGAGCACGCCGAGAGTCCCGGCTACGCCGCGCTGCGCGATGCGCTGACTGCAGTCGCGTGCGAGCTGGCGCAGG
>JAJUFY010000052.1 GCA_029263635.1 Ectothiorhodospiraceae bacterium
AGGCTAGCCTGCCCGTCCCCTTCGACAGGTCACGCTACAGGCGGACAACGCTGCCATCGTCACCCCCTGGTGACGCCGGCGGCAGCGGCCTGGCCGTGTAGTGGATGGTCATCACCTTGATGGCGCCATCCTGGATCAGGAAAGAATCGGCGCCGTCGTCAACCCGGGCGCCATCGGCCTCGGCGGTCCAGCCCAGCAGGCACAGCTCTCCCTGATGGACCCGGTCTTCGTAATGGTAGCGGGCGTTCGGCAGTGCCTGCTCCAGCAGTTCCGCGGCCATCTGCACGCCATCGCGGCCGTGGAAAGTGCCGAAGCTGGTGACGACGATGCAGTCCTCGGCAAAGCGACTGCAAAAGTCCATGCAGGGCTCTTCTTCGAGCGCGTGCCGCAAATGGTCTGCGAATACCGAACGTGTACGCATCGCCTCCTGCTCCGATCCGATAGCAAGCAACCGTAACGGGGGCGCCGTTCGACCTGCTAATCCACACGATGGAAATAACGCGCCAGCAGCCCCTTGGCGGTCTGACGCACGACGCCGCCGGCCTCGGGTTCGCCCCGCACCAGCATGCTCATATAGTTGCGGGCCTGTTCGTAGGTGATGTGCGGCGGCAGCGGCGGCACGTTGGGGTCGGTGTAGGCATTGATCACCACTGGCCGGTCCCAACGCCAGGCCTCGTCCAGCACCGGGCCGATTTCCTCCGGCCGCTGAATGCGCAGCCCGATCAGGCCCAGCATCTCGGCATAGCGGTCGTACTGGAAGTCGGGGATGTCCTGCGACACCGTGACCTTGGGATCGCCCTCCAGCACCCGCTGCTCCCAGGTCACCTGGTTGAGATCGCGGTTGTTGGCGACCAGCACCACCAGCTGCGGGTTGGCCCATTGCTGCCAGTACTTGGCGATGGTGATCAGCCCGGCATTGCCCAGCATCTGCATGGAGCCATCGCCGACGATGGCGAGCGCCGGCCGTTCCGGGTGCACGAACTTGGCAGCGGTAATGTAGGGAATGGCCGGGCACATGGTCGCCAGGCCGCCCGACAGGCTGCCCAGCATGCCGCGGCGGGCGCGGATGTCGCGGGCATACCAGTTCGTGGTGGAGCCGCTGTCGGCGCTGAGCATGCAATTGTCCGGCAGCCGTCTGGACAGCTCCCAGAACACCCGCTGCGGATTCACGGGATCGGCATCCTGCATGGCGCGGGCCTCGACCGTTTTCCACCAGTCATCCACCCAGCCTTCGATCCTGCGCCGCCAGGCGCGGCTAGACTTGCGCTCGAGCAAGGGCAGCAACGCCTGCAGGGTTGAGCGGGCATCCCCTTGCAGGTTCACTTCCATGGGATAGCGCAGGCCGAGCATGCGGCCGTCGATGTCGATCTGGACGCCGCGGGCCTGATCCGGCTTCGGCAGGAATTCCGCATACGGAAAGCTCGAACCGATCATGAAGAGCGTGTCGCACTCCCGCATCATCCTGTCGGTGGCTTCGGTACCGAGCAGGCCGATGGAGCCGGTGACGAACGGCAAGTCGTCCGGCACCATGGTCTTGGCCAGCAACGCCTTGGCGATGCCCGCCCCGAGCCGGTCGGCCACCTCCAGCAGCACGTCCACCGCATCGCGGATGCCGGCACCGACCAGGATCGCGACCTTGCTGCCGGCATTGAGCACTTCCGAGGCCCGGTCCAGGTCGCGGGGCTGCGGGATCTGCCTGGGAGCGCTGTAGCCCACCCCGGAGAAGGTGGCGCCGTGCTTGCGCGGCGGCTCCTCCATCGGCAGATCCTGCAGGTCGTGCGGCACGATCAGGCAGGTCACGTCGTGCTCGGCAAGCGCGATGCGCACGCCCTCGTCGATCAGCTGGCGCATCTGCGCCGGTACTGTCGCGGTCTGCACGTAATGGCGGGCGACGTCCTTGAACAGCGTCCCCAGATCGACTTCCTGCTGATAGTGCGCGCCCATGCTGATGCGCGCCGACTGGCCGACGATGGCGAGCACCGGCTGATGGTCCTTGTGCGCGTCGTACAGACCGTTGAGCAGATGAATGGCGCCTGGACCGGAAGTGGCAAGGCAGACACCCAGCTCGCCGCCCGAGTACTTGGCATGGGCAGTAGCCATGAATGCCGCCTCCTCCTCATGCCGGACCTGCACGAATTCGATCTTGCCGGGCTTGCGGCCGATCGCGCCCATGATCCCGTTGATGCCGTCGCCGGGATAACCGTAGATACGGCGGACGCCCCATTCATACAGGCGATCCAGCATGAACTCGCTGACGGTCTGCGCCATGGCTCTCCTCTTTTCCGTTCGCCGGCAGCCAGCCGGCTCAGATCAGGGTGAGGGCAGCAATTCGGAATACAAAGAATTCCTGATTCGGAGTGGCCGCAACCACCCTCTGCGGGCCGTGTCGCTCAAGATGCGCCGGGTAGCGCCGGCCTACTCGTTGAAGTCGGCCGCATCGGTTCGGCGGCGGCCGCCGCTCTGGCTGTCTTTCCGCCGGTCCTGCCGGCCGCTGCGGCGATCCACCAGCGGGATTTTCACCGGCGGCTCGAACTCGAGGTTGCGCGGATCCACTTCCATGATGACCGGCGTCGCCGCGGTCGCCACCGGCACGTATTCGGACTGCTCTTCCACCGGGATGCGCTTGGCGGTGAGGTAGCGGATCAGACTGAACACGCTCAGGATGCTCATCACGCCGGCCAGGAAGACAAACAGGCCGTGGCCGCCCAGCAGCTCCATCATCAACGAACCGACCACCGGGCCGATGATGGTGCCGGTGCCGAAGATCAGCAGCAGCGTCGCGCTGGCGCTGACCATCTGGTGGGAGTGCAGCGAGTCGTTGGTGAGCGCCACGCACATCGGGTAAATGGTCCCGACCAGACCGACGAACAGGCCCGACAGCAGCAGCAGGCCGGGGAAGTAACGGCCGTCCTGGGTGATCAGGGGAATGGTGACCAAGAGCCCCAGCAGCGCCAGCATCGTGATCATGCCGCGCCGGTCGCGCTGGTCGGAAAGATGGCCGACCGGCCATTGCATGGCCATCCCGAACAGCACCGTCATTCCCATCAGCACCGAGATCTGATCGACACGATAGCCGGCCTGCTGCGCGTAGACCGGCAGCACTGCCATGATGCCGCTCATGGCGGCGCCGGCCATGATGGCGCCGACGATGCCGATCGGCGCCACCTGATAGAGCCGCCTGACGCTCATGCGCTCATGCTGCTCGATCACGGGCGCCTTCGATCGGGTCAGGGCCAGCGGCACCAACGAGGCGGCGATCAGCGCGGCGGCGATGCTGAACAGCACGTAGGTCTGCGGCGAACTTAGCCCCAGCGTGAACTGGCCGCCGCCCTGCGCCAGGTACGAGGTCGCGCTGTAGGTGGCCATGATGGTGCCGCGTATTTCATTGCTGGCCCGGTCGTTGATCCAGCTCTCCATCACCATCATCAGACCGGCGCTGCAGAAGCCGGTCACCGCCCGCAGCGCGGCCCAGGAGATCTCGTTGATGTAGAGCGGATGCGACAGCGCCGACACGCAGGCGATGGCAGCGAAGGCAGCGAACGAACGGATGTGCCCGACGCGGCGGATGATTCCGGCTGCGTAGAGCGTCCCGGCGACGAAACCGACCGAGTGAAAGGCCAGGATGGGCCCGATCCACTGGTGCGCGAAGCCTTCGATCGACATCCGTACTGCCAGCAGCGTGCCCAACATGCTGCTGCCGGAAATCAGCAGCGCCAAGCTGACCAGAATGACCGTGATCGAACGGAACGTTTGAACCATTTCTTACCACATCGCGCCTTCAGCGGCGGCATCAAAGCTTGGGCCGTTTGCGCTCGCGTCCAAGTCACCGCCCCGGCGCCCAGGCTTGGCAAGCCGACAGCAGGGCCCAATTTCGCGTATGATCTTTCGCTCTCGCTAATGGATAAGGAGGGCGCACAGCGGCGGACCATTCCGGGAATGGTCGACAGGCCGCTTCAGGAAGCTTGGCTGGCCCACTCGGCTAGAAGGATTTGCTGTCAGGAGCAGGACGCTCCTGGAGAGGTACAGTGATGCTACGCAATATTCCCCGTAAACGGTCTCAGGACCGACTCATCGTTGTTTCCAACCGATTACCGCTAGTACTCAACCAACGCGAAGACGGCAGCTGGGAAGCCCGTCCCTCCAGCGGCGGCCTGGTCAGTGCACTGGTTCCGGTACTGCAGCGCCGCGGTGGGGTCTGGATCGGCTGGCCGGGCACCACCGACGCCAACACCTATCAGGTGCAGCCCGCACTCGAACAAGTCAGCAGCGACTACGGCTGCACCTTCAAGCCCGTCATGCTCTCCGAAGACGACATGAAGGGCTTCTACTTCGGCTTCTCCAACGAAGTCATCTGGCCGCTGTTCCACGATCTCTTCACCAACTGCAATTTCGAGCCCAGCTACTGGCGCAGCTACCGCGAGGTCAACCAGCGCTTCGCGCAGGCCGTGGCCGACGTCGCCGAGCCCGGCGACTTCGTCTGGGTCCACGATTACCACCTGATGTCGCTGGCGGCGGACATGCGCGAGCTGGGCCTGGACGTCAAGACCGGCTTCTTCCTGCACACGCCGTTCCCGCCGCTGGAGATTTTCCTCAAGCTGCCCTGGCGCTTCGATATCCTCCGCGGCCTGCTGGAGTTCGACTCGATCGGCTTCCAGACCCAGCGCGACCGACGCAATTTCCTCTACTGCGTCCGGGCCCTGTTCAATGCCTCCGTCGACGGCACCGGTTCGGTGGTACGGCTGCGGGTGCGCGACGGCCTGGGTGATAGCGGCACCGTTAACATGACCCGCGACATCAGCGTCGGCGCCTTCCCGATCGGCATCGATTTCCATCGGCTCGCCGACACTGCCGCCACCGAAGCGGTCCAGCAACGGGCGCGGGAACTGCGCGCCGACCTTTCGGATCGGCAGCTGATCCTCGGCGTCGACCGGCTCGATTACACCAAGGGCCTGCTCAATCGCCTGGATGCCTTCCGCCATGCCCTGCGCCGCTATCCGGAACTGCGCGGCCAGATCCATCTGGTCCAGCACGTCGTACCCAGCCGCAAGGAAATCCCGGACTACCAGCAGCTGCGGCTGGACATGGAACGGCTGATCAGCGAGATCAACGGCGAGTTCACCGAGTCGGGCTGGGTCCCGATCCACTACATGTTCCACAATCTGCCGTTCGACGAACTGGTGGCCTACTACGTGGCCGCCGACATCGCGCTGGTGACCTCCCTCAAGGACGGCATGAACCTGGTCGCCAAGGAATACTGCGCCGCCCAGACCGACAACCACGGGGTGCTGATCCTGTCCGAGTTCGCCGGTGCCGCTTCCCAGCTGCAGAAAGGCGCGCTGCTGGTGAATCCGCATGACATCGATCAGACCGCCGGCAGGATCCGCCAGGCCTTCCTCATGAGCCGCAAGGAGCGGGAAGAGCGGATGCGGACGCTGCGGCGGATCATCCGCACCCAGGATGTGTTCCGCTGGGCGGACACCTTCCTGAGCGTGACCGCCAGCCACGAAGTCTCCCATCTCCCGTACAGCGGAGATTACCTGCCACATGCCACCTGATCCCGCGCAGAATAGGCCGGCGCTGCCGCATGCGCTGCACGACCGGGATGTCCTGGAGCAAGCGCTTGACCGGCGCCGCCCGCAGATCTTCCTGGACTACGACGGCACCCTCACGCCCATCGTGCCGCGCCCGGAAGACGCGGTGCTGGCACCGGCCACCCGGGCGGCCGTCGCGCGGCTGGCGGCCCGGTACCCGGTCGCCGTCATCAGCGGCCGCCAGCTCGCCGACGTGCGCGCCCTCGTGGGTCTGCCGGAGCTCTACTACGCCGGCGATCACGGCTTCGAGATTGCCGGACCGGAAGGCTTCGAGTGGCAGTTCGGACAAGGCTATGTGGACGAACTCGCATCCCTGCATCGACAGCTGGTGGCGCGACTGCCGCAGCCGGACGGCTTGCTGCTGGAACAGAAGCGCTACTCGCTGTCGATCCACTACCGCCTGGTCGAACGCGAGGCGTTGCCGCCCGTCGAGCAGGCCCTGACCGCCATCCTTGCCGAGCACCCACGGCTGCGGCTGCGGGCCGGCAAGCAGGTGTTCGAGATCCGTCCGCATGTCGACTGGCACAAGGGCAAGGCGGTGCGCAAACTGATGGAGATCCTCGGTGCCGACCGCCATGCCCTGCCGATTTTCATCGGCGACGATGTCACCGACGAGGACGCCTTCGAGGAACTGCGCCCTGCCGGTCTCGGCATCCTGGTCAGCGAGGATCCGCGCCCGACCGCCGCCGCCTTCCGCCTGCACGATCCCGATGAAGTCCGCGCACTGCTCGACTATCTGGCCGACCGCCCGCCTCCGTAGCAGCGGCCTGCGCCGTCATTGCCCGAGCAGACGCGCCCTGCGCGGACCTTCCCGACAGGCTGCGCGCGCCCTCCGCCTTGCCCTGCCTGCTTGTCCCCTGCGCCAAGGTACGCCACGATAGCGCCCCTTGGGGGTGTGATGACCAATCGCTATTCCGAAAACGAATTGCGTGCCGACCGGCTGGCCTGCCTGCGCGGCGATCTGCTGCTGTTCGACGAGCTGCAGCTGGAAGTCCGGTCCGGCCAGGTACTGCAGGTGGAAGGCCGCAACGGTGCCGGCAAGACCAGCCTGCTGCGCATGCTCGCCGGCCTGACACTGCCGGAAGACGGCGAGGTGTACTGGAACGGTCAGCCGATTCGCCGCCAGCGGCCGGCCTATGCCGAGGCCCTCCAGTACATCGGCCACCAGCCGGCCCTCAAGGCCGGGCTGACCGGGCTCGAAAACCTGCGCTTCAGCGCCGGGCTGAGGGGCGGCGCCGACGCCGAGGCGGCGATCGACAGGGTCGGTCTGCAGGAGCAGTGTCACCAGCATGTGCACACCCTGTCGGCCGGCCAGCGGCGGCGCACGGCGCTGGCACGGCTGCTGCTCCGCCCGGCGCCGCTGTGGATACTGGACGAGCCCTACACCGCCCTCGACGCCGCCGGCGTGGCGCTGGTCAACGGCCTGATGACCGACCATGTCGGCCGCGGCGGCATGGTGGTACTGACCTCGCACCAGGCAGTCGAGCTGCCGGGGCTACCGCTCACGCGGCTGAGGATAGGGCCATGAGCGCGCCTTCCCTGCCGGCGGCGATGTTCGCCCTGCTGCGCCGCGACCTGCTGCTCGCGTTCCGGGCGCGCGGCGAGCTGCTCAATCCGCTGATCTTCTTCGTGATGATCGCCAGCCTGTTCCCGCTCGCCACCAGCCCGGAGCCTGGGGTGTTGCGGCTGCTGGCGCCCGGCATCATCTGGGTATCGGCGCTGCTCGCCACCCTGCTGTCGCTCGATCAGCTGTTCCGCTCCGACTACGAAGACGGCAGCCTGGAACAGCTGCTGCTCAGCCCGCACCCACTGGCATTGCTGGTATTGGCGAAGATCGCGGCGCACTGGCTGGTCAGCGGACTGCCGCTGGTACTGGTCGGCCCGCTGCTGGGCGTGATGCTGAACCTGCCGCTGCATGCGATCGAGACGCTGGCGCTGGGCCTGCTGTTCGGAACCCCGGTGCTGAGCGCCATCGGCGCCATCGGCGCTGCGCTGACCGTCAGCCTCCGGCGCGGCGGCATGCTGCTGTCGCTGCTGGTGCTGCCCCTCTATGTCCCGGTGCTGGTGTTCGCAGCTTCCGCGGTCGAGGCTTCCGCCAGCGGCCTGCCGGCCACCGGCCAGCTCTACCTACTGGCGGCCTTCATGCTGCTGTCCCTGACCCTGGCTCCGCTCGCCATTGCTGCCGCGCTGCGAATCAGCAGCGATTGAGGTAGAACCGGAACTGGCCGGCGGCCCTGCCGTCCGGGATCGCTGGGCGCGCCCTCGGTGCGGCAAGCAGGGCCCCGGGAAAGGCGAATCGCGGCGCAGACCGCGCATCTGGCCGCGATTTCAGGGGAAACGCCTGCGCACCTGCCGCGGCGGGCCCGGGCTTACTGCTGCTTGAGCAGCCCCTTCAGTCCCAGCACGTCCTGCATGTCATACAGGCCGCGGTTCTGGCGCGCGAGCCAGTGGGCGGCACGAATCGCGCCGGTCGCGAAGGTCATGCGGCTGGAGGCCTTGTGGGTGATTTCCACCCGCTCGCCGGTGCCGGCAAACAGCACGGTGTGATCGCCGACGATATCGCCGCCGCGGATGGTCGAGAAACCGATGGTATTGCGGTCACGCGCACCGGTGTGACCCTCGCGGCCGTAGATCGCGCAGTCTTCGAGGCTGCGGCCGAGAACCCGGGCCGCCGCCTCGCCCAGGGCCAGCGCGGTGCCGGAGGGGGCGTCGACCTTGTGCCGGTGGTGGGCTTCGATGACTTCGATATCGACGCTGTCGCCCAGCACCCGGGCAGCCAGCTCGACCAGCTTCAGCGACAGGGTGACGCCGACGCTGAAGTTGGGCGCCGCGCAGACGGCGATGTCCCATGCCGCCTGCTCCAGCACCCCCCGCTGGCTCTGCGACAGTCCCGTGGTACCGATCACCATGCGGGTGCTGTGGTGCCGGCAGATGCCGATATGCTCGAGGGTCGCCATCGGGGTGGTGAAGTCGATCACCACGTCGACGCCATCACCGAGGGCAGCGACCAGGCTGTCCCGGATCGGCACGCCGAGGGTGCCGCGACCGACCAGCGCGCCCGCATCGCTGCCGATCAGCGCATGCCCCGGACGCTCGACAACGCTGGCGAGCTGTGCATCTGGATCGTTCAGCACGGCCTCGATCAAGGTACGGCCCATGCGGCCAGCGGCACCGGTAATGGCGATACGGGTCATGCTCTGTCCCTTTTGTCGTGGTTATTCAGAATTTCAGATCTTCGAAGAAACGCTTGACGCCGTCCAGCCATGAGCTCGCCTGCGGATTGTGCTTCTCGCCGCCAGCCGCCAGCGTATCGCCGAACTGCTGCAACAACTCCTTCTGCTCGCGGGTCAGGTTGACCGGCGTCTCCACCACGACCCTGCAGAGCAGATCGCCCGGGGCCCCGCCACGTACCGGGGTCACCCCCTTGCCACGCAGCCTGAAGACCTTGCCGGTCTGGGTACCGGCGGGCACCTGAATGGTGGCGCGGCCGTCCAGGGTCGGGACCTCCAGCTCGCCCCCCAGCGCCGCCAGCACCACGCTGATCGGCACCTCGCAGCGCAGGTCGACGCCCTCGCGCTTGAAGATCGGGTGCGCCCGCACCGCGATCTGCACATACAGATCGCCGGGCGGCCCGCCGTTCTCGCCCGGCTCTCCCTCGCCGGTCAGGCGGATGCGATCGCCGGTATCGACGCCGGCCGGCACCTTCACCGACAGGGTCTTGCGCACCTCGGTGCGACCGCGGCCATGGCAGGTCTCGCAAGGGTCGGTGACGATGCTGCCGGTGCCGCGGCATCGCGGACAGGTCTGCTGGATGGCGAAGAACCCCTGCTGGATGCGCACGTCGCCGTGGCCGTGACAGGTCGGACAGACGTCCGGCTGGCCGCCGCCGCGTACGCCGCTGCCTTTGCAGCTCCCGCACAGCTCCAGGTTGGGGACCTCGATCTTCACCTCGGTGCCGCGCACGGCTTCCTCGAGGCTGATCTCGAGGGTGTAGCGCAAGTCGGCACCGCGGAACATGCTGGCGCTGCGCCGGCTGCCGCCGGAGAAGATATCGCCGAACACGTCCGAGAAGATGTCTGCGAAGCTGCCCGGCCCGGCGCCCCGCGCGCCCATGCCCGCCGTGCCATCGACCCCGGCATGGCCGAACTGGTCGTAGGCGGCGCGCTTGCGGGCGTCGCTCAGAACTTCATAGGCCTCCTTGACTTCCTTGAAGGCTTCCTCGGCGGCCGCATCGCCCGGATTGCGGTCCGGGTGATACTTCATGGCAAGCCGCCGGTACGCGCGCTTGAGCTCCGCGTCGGAGGCATTGCGGGCTACGCCCAGGATCTCGTAATAGTCTCGCTTCGCCATTCGTGTTGCTGCTCGTCAGGCCAGGTCGCCGGGCATTATATAAATGCCCGGCGCCTGATTTCAGACCCGGCTCCACAAACACGAAGGCGCAGGAAGAATGCCTGCGCCTTCGCCATCGGGAGCCGAGCGGTGACTACTGCTTGCGGTCCTCCTTGACCTCTTCGAACTCGGCATCGACCACATCGTCGTTGCCCGCCGCACCGGCCGCATCCTGCGGCTGCTCGGCGCCGCCGGCTCCCTGGCTCTGCGCATACAGGCGCTCGGCCAGCTTGCCGGAACGCTCGGCGAGCACCTGGGTCTTCTGCTCGATCGCCGCCTTGTCGTCGCCCTTGATCGCTTCCTCAAGATCGGCGATGGCGGCCTCGACGTCCTTCTTGTCGCTATCCGACAACTTATCGCCGAGCTCGTTCATCGACTTGCGGGTGGCGTGGATCAGGTTGTCGGCCTGGTTGCGTGCTTCCACCAGCTCGCGGGCCCGCCGGTCCTCTTCCTTGTGCGCCTCGGCGTCCTTCACCATCCGCTCGATCTCTTCCTCGCTGAGACCGGAGGAGGCCTTGATGACGATCGACTGCTGCTTGCCGGTCGCCTTGTCGCGGGCCGACACATTGAGGATGCCGTTGGCGTCGATGTCGAAGGTCACCTCGATCTGCGGCACGCCGCGCGGTGCCGGCGGAATGTCGGTGAGGTCGAAGCGGCCCAGCGACTTGTTGTCGCGCGCCATCTCGCGCTCGCCCTGCAGCACGTGGACCTCGACCTGCGTCTGCGATTCCGACGCGGTGGAGAACGTCTCGCTCTTGCGCGTCGGGATCGTCGTGTTGCGGTCGATCAGCTTGGTGAAGACGCCGCCCAGCGTCTCGATGCCGAGCGACAGCGGGGTGACGTCGAGCAGCAGCATGTCCTTGACGTCGCCCTTCAGCACGCCGCCCTGGATCGCCGCGCCCACCGCGACCGCCTCGTCCGGGTTCACGTCCTTGCGCGGCTCCTTGCCGAAGAAGGACTTCACCTTCTCCTGCACCATCGGCATGCGCGTCTGGCCGCCCACGAGGATGACGTCCTGGATCTGGGACGTGGACT
>JAJUFY010000020.1 GCA_029263635.1 Ectothiorhodospiraceae bacterium
GCTGGTCCCCGACGACAGCGCCTACCTCGTCAACCACGCCCCGGACCGCTTCCTGATCGGCGACGACATCCTGCTGCCGCTGTTCGACAAGTTCCGCGACAAGGTGAACCTTGAGAAGGTCATCGTGTTTCCGTTCAGCGGCCAGCCGGTGCCGGAAGGCTACACCGACTATGAAGCCCTGCTCGCCACCGCCACCGGCGACTTCGAGTACCCCGAGCTGGACGAGAACGATCCCTGCGGCATGTGCTACACCTCCGGCACCACCGGCAATCCGAAGGGCGTGGTGTACTCGCACCGCTCGCAGGTCATCCACTCCATCGTCTCGGCCCTGCCCGATGCGCTCGATCTGAGCCGCAACGACGTCATCCTGCCGGTGGTGCCGATGTTCCATGTCAACGCCTGGGGCCTGCCGTTCACCGCCACCGCGGTCGGCGCCAAGCAGGTATTCCCTGGCCCGTACCTGGATGGCGAGAGCCTGCTCGACCTCTACTCGAGCGAGCAGGTGACCACGACGGCCGGCGTGCCGACCATCTGGATGGGCGTGCTGAATGCGCTCAACAAGGAACCGCAGCGCTGGAACCTGGTGCCCGGGCTGCGCATGGTCAGCGGCGGCTCGGCCACGCCGGAATCGCTGATCAAGGCCTTCGATGGCCACAACTGCCGGGTCGTCTGCGCCTGGGGCATGACCGAGACCTCGCCGCTGGGTTCGGCCGCCAAGCTGACCAGGGAGATGGAGAAGCTGCCCGAAGAGGAGCAGCTGCACTACCGGGCCAAGGCCGGCCAGCCGATGCCGCTGGTCGAGGTCCGGGTCCGCAACGAGAACGGCATCGCGCCCTGGGACGGCAAGACGGTCGGCGAACTGGAGATCCGCGGCGTCTGGATCACCGGCAGCTACTTCGGCGGCGACGGCAGCGACAAGTTCACCGAGGACGGCTGGTTCCAGACCGGCGACGTCGCCAGCATCTCGCCGGAGGGCTTCATCCACATTACCGACCGCACCAAGGACCTGATCAAGTCCGGCGGTGAATGGATCAGCTCGGTGGAGCTGGAGAACGCCATCATGGGCCACCCGGCCGTGGCCGAGGCGGCGGTGATCGCCGTTCCGCATCCGAAGTGGCAGGAACGGCCGCTAGCGGTGGTGGTCAGGAAGCCGGGACAGGAGGTCAGCAAGGAGGAGATCCTGGAGTTCCTGAACGACAAGATAGCGTCCTGGTGGATGCCGGACGATGTCGCCTTCGTCAACGAGCTGCCCCACACCTCCACCGGCAAGCTCATGAAGCGCGCCCTGCGCGACCAGTTCAAGGACTGGAAGGCAACGGGCTGAGCCGGGCCGACTGCCGCCGCAAGCGGCGGCAGTAATCTCGGGACGGCGGAGCGGCGACCGTCGCTGCTCCGCCTGCCCGTCATTGCGAGCGGGAAGCGAAGCAATCCCGCCCTAACGGAGCACCAACCTGTGGCACTTCGCCAGCTCGAGATTGCTCTCGAACGCTCGCTGCTGGGCGTTGCGTCGTCGCTACGCTCCTCGCGATGACGGCGCCCTTACCGTCGCACCGGCGGCTGGTGGTCGAGCTTGCGCAACTCGCGGTCGATCAGCCGCTTCTTCAGCACCGAGCCGCTGAAGAACACGAACACGCCCAGGGCATGGAACGCGATGCCGATGCCCCAGCCCAGCAAGGGCCAGTAGAACCACAGCGAATCCGGACTGTTCTGCAGGTTGATGACGATCAGCAGGGCGTTGACGATGAGGTACACCCCCAGATGGGTGAAGAAGCCGATCTTGGCCTCCACCCGCCGTCGCGCCTGCTCGTAGAGCTCGTTGTCCACCATGCCCCGCCCCCTCCCTCTTGCCTTCTCGATTAGGTGGCCGCCAGTCGGGCCGGACACAAGTATCAGCCCGGCAACTGGTTGCGCTTGAGCTCCAGGCGGCGAATGAAATCCTCCAGAATCACCCGGTACAGCTCGTCCTTGAGGTACCGGTCCTCGACGCCGGAGTCGATATTGGGATTGTCGTTGACCTCGATGACAAAACAGCCGTTCTGATTCTCCTTGAGATCGACGCCGTAGAGCCCGTCACCGATCAGGCTGGCAGCCTTGGTCGCAACCTTCAACACCTGCGGCGGCACCTCCATGGTCGGATAGGTCTTGAAACCGCCGCTCCCCACCTGCCCGCCGGGGCCGTGCTGGTAGATCTGCCAGTGCCCCTTCGACATGAAGTACTGGCAGGCGAAGATCGGTTTCTTGTTGAGCACGCCGATGCGCCAGTCGTATTCGGTGTAGAGGAATTCCTGGGCCAGGATCAGGTCCGACTTCTTCAGCAGCTCCGCCGCCGCGCCCGCCAGCTCGCTGGCCTGGTTGACCTTGATCACCCCGCGCGAGAACGCGCCGTCCGGGATCTTCAGCACGATCGGCAGCCCCAGCTCCTCCAGCAGCGTATCGAGCTGTCGGAGGTCCTTGCGCTGCAGGATGCGGGTCTTGGGCGCCGGGATCCTGTTCTTCTGCAGCAAATCCGCCAGGTACACCTTGTTGGTGCAGCGCATGATCGAGGTCGGATCGTCGATCACCACCATCCCCTCGCTCTCGGCCTTCTTGGCGAAGCGGTAGGTATGGTTATTGATCGCGGTGGTCTCGCGGATGAACAGCGCGTCGTACTCGGCGAGCTGGGCATAGTTGCGCCGCTCGATCAGCTCGACGTCGATACCCAGGCTCTTGCCGATCCGGATGAAGTTCCTGAGCGCCTTGGGGTCGGACGGCGGCAGCTTCTCGTCCGGGTTGTGCAGGATCGCCAGGTCGTAGCGCGAGGGCTTCCTGGATTTCTTGCGCCAGACATAGCGGGAGAAGGCATCCAGCGCGTCCGCGAACAGATCCTCCTGCGGCTCGGTGAGCCTGGCCAGCTCCTTGGGCCGGATCGTGCGGATACGCCATTTGCCGGAGTGCTTGAACTCCACCTGCAGCAGCGGGCAGCTGAAGGTCTCGAAGATCTGCCGGGCCAGATCGCCCAGCTGCTCGTGCGCGGTCTTGCCGAAGAAGATATCCAGCGTGAAGGTGTCCGCCATCCGCGCCTGGTCCCTCCCCAGGCTCTTGTTCAGCAATTCGTCCAGGTCCTCGGTGTCGAGGCTGTAGATCGCCTTGCGGGAGAGATCGTTGATGGTGCGTACCGACGGGATGACCCGATGGCCGCGCGCCTCCGCCAGCAGCGAGCAGTAATAGCCCAGCGACAGGTACTGGTAGCCCTGGCAGAGGTTGATGATCTGGGTGCCGGCGGGAGCAGTGCTGCGTTCGCCGAACAGATAGTCCTGGACCGTGATGACGTTGGCGCTGGGGTAGTAAGGCTTCCAGTCCTTGGCGTCCTCGATGACGATGTAGACGCTACTCATGCAGCGATCGTGGCCTCATAAGTGGGCTTGTCTTGGCGCCTCGCGCGGTTCAGCGGCCGTAGAGCACCAGCACGGCTTCCTGGCCGGACTTGCCGTAACGGGTCATGCGGTCGAAATCTTCGCGAAGTATGGGAATATTGATGCAGTCGGTGACGGTCTTGTGCGCCTCGTAATCCACGTAGGGGTCGTTGACGTACACATAGCGCTCGTCGAAGCCGGTGACCACCACCCAGTGCGGGAATTTCTCCCGGTACAGCCGATAGGAACTGATCAGCACGACCGGCACCCCGCCCGCTTCGAATCGCGCCTCTAGGTCACGCGCGCTGATGCGCTGATATTCCACCGGAATCGCAGCGGCTGCAACGTCCTCCATCTGCTCTTCCTGCACCAGCCGCATCACCTCCCTCTTCTCGGCGCTGCGCACGGAATCGAGGAACATGGGGCCGGCAGCACGCAGGCACATCTCGACCCGAAAGCCGCGCCGCTGCGCGGCCAGCGCCAGCCCGTGCGGGCCGCAGCCACCCGGCCCCGAGGTCATGAAAATGGTGGTGGCCTCGCGCCAGAGCTTGAGTTCCAGGCGCCGCGACAGCTCCAGCGCCGGGTCCAGCGCCTTCATCGCCATCATCAGCGAGGCCGGTCCGCAGGTGAAATCGAGGGTCTGCTGGTAGAACGGCACCCGGCCGAAAGCCGACTCCCCCTGCCGGGTACCCAGGTATTTCTGGAAGCGCAGCGCGTCCTGCTCGTCCTCGTAATAGCCGACATACTCGCCGAACGGCCGGTAGCCGAGCTTGCGGAACATGCCGATGGAAGCCGGGTTGTCCTTGCGAATCTCCAGCCGCATCAGCAGCGCCTCCCGCGCCAGCGACGCCTGCTCCGCCGCGCGTACCAGCGCCTCGCCGATCCCGCGGCCACGCCAGGCAGGATCGGTGGCGATCGAGTACAGCCGTGCCAGCGGCGTCCCGCGGCGGAACAGCAGCAGCGCGTACCCGGCCAGCTGGCCGTCGCGCTCGTATACCAGCGTCTCGGCATGAGCCCGGCCGAGCAGATGCCGGAAATTGCGTCGCGTCAGCCGGTCGAGACGGAAGCAGCGCTCTTCCAGCGCCACCAGCGCTTCCAGATCGGCCAGCGTCGCCACCCGGATGGTCGGCTCCGGCGGCAGAGAGGCAACGGCGGTTGGGGCAGTCATCGGCTGTTTATATCACCTTTGCGGGCACCGGCCCGCAGGCTCGTCGCGCCAGCGGACGGCACGGGTGGGTATCGGCTGTGTATGACCTTGGCCTAGCCGTTCGGTTCGTCGGGAACGGAAAAAACCCGGCGCGGCCGATCGATCCAACGAGCGCGCGCGGACAGGTCTATTGGCGGGGGAGATGGGGGCGGGCAGAAAACGGCGTGTACGCGGAATCACCCGGCGATGATTGCATGAACACCGGCCAGCGCCCTGCATTCGCGATGATTGCACGGATATTCATCACGAAACGCTGACCGGCGTATCGACTGACGGCCGCTGCTTACATCACGCGGCGTGGTCGAATCATCGGCTTCTCGCGGGCTTCGTTCACCCGCAGGGTGCGGCCGCCCATCTCGGTGCCGTTAACACGCTGGATGGCCGCTTCGGCATCGTCGTCGTCCATGCCGACGAAGCCGAAACCACGCGGACGGCCGGTTTCCCGGTCGCTGATGAGCTTGACGGTATGCACCTCGCCAAACTGCGAGAAGAGGTTGCGGACCTCGTCCTCGGTGGCGCTGAACGGAAGGTTACCAACGTAGATCGACTTGACCACTGCGCTTACTCCATTTCCGGCAGTTGAAGAGGCGCTCTCTCATCCCTGTCACGCTAGCGCTTGCATACAACACACAACCAAGCAGGCCGACGACGATCTGATGCAAGAGCCAATCTACTATCCGCCGCCGGCAAGCAAGTGACAAGTAGGCATTTTCTGAAACTTGGGGCAGCGATCGGCGGCGTTTACAAGCGTTTAATAATGGATTGTCGGATTTTTCTTTCCCAGGAAAGAATCAGAACAATTCGGCGGGATCAAAAGCTTCGCGACCGGCAGGCGCTCCTGCCATTGAAGTGCCTGCCGGCCGCGGAATCAACGATGGATGCGCCGCATCGGCGCCAGGAGATGCGCCCGCTCTCAGGGCCGGTCGGCTTCGGCGCCTTCCTTCTCCGGGATCATGAAGGTGTTCTTGTCGACGCCCATCCGCACTGCCAGGTAGGACGCCACGAAGATCGACGAGTAGGTACCGAACACGATGCCGACGATCATGGCCAGCGAGAAGCCGCGCATGGTGTCGCCACCGAACAGGTACAGCGCGATCACGGTCGCCAGCGTGGTGCCGCCGGTGATGATGGTGCGCGACAGGGTCTGGTTGACGGCTGCGTTCATCACCTCGAACGGCGTGGTCTTGCGCATGCGCAGGAAATTCTCACGGACCCGGTCGAACACCACAATGGTGTCGTTGAGCGAGTAGCCGGCCACCGCCATCACCGCCGCCAGCACCGTGAGGTCGAACTCTATCCCGAACACCGAGAAGAACCCCAGGGTGATGATGACGTCGTGCACCAGGCCGATGACGCAGTTCACCGCCAGCTGCCAGCCCGAGAAACGGAACCAGATGTAGATGAGGATGCCGCCGATTACCCACAGCACCGCCAGGATGCCCTGATTGGCGAGTTCCTCGCCCACCTGCGGGCCGACGAACTCCACCCGCTGCAGCCGCACCTCCTCGCCGCCGGCGCGCAGGATCTTGAGGATGTCCTCGCTGACCTGGGTGCTGCCGAGCCCCTCGCGCGGCGCCAGGCGGATCATGACGTCGGTGGTGGCGCCGAAATGCTGCACCACGGCGTCGCCGTAGCCGCCCTGCTCCAGGGCCTCGCGGATCGCCGACAGCTCTGCCGGCCGGGTATAGCTCACCTCGACCAGGGTACCGCCGGTGAAGTCGATGCCGAACTCCAGGCCGCGCGTGAACAGCGACACGATGGAGACCAGCATCAGCACGATGGACAGGATCAGGGCCAGCCGGCCCTTGCCCATGAAATCGATGTTCAGTTCGTTGATTTTCACTGGCTGCGCTCCCCGGCCTCAAATGTAGAGCTTACGGACCTTGCGGCCGCCGTAGAGCAGGTTGACCACTGCCCGCGTGCCGATGATCGCAGTGAACATGGAGGTGACAATGCCGATCGACAGCGTCACGGCGAAACCCCGCACCGGGCCGGTGCCGAAGGCGAACAGCACCACGCCGGCGATCAGCGTGGTCAGGTTGCCGTCGGCGATGGCCGACAGCGCCTTGGAATAACCGGCGTGAATGGCCTGCTGCGGACTCACGCGCGCCCGCAGTTCTTCGCGGATACGTTCGAAGATCAGCACGTTGGCGTCCACCGCCATGCCGATGGTGAGCGCGATGCCGGCGATGCCCGGCAGCGTCAGGGTGGCTTGCAGCAGCGAGAGCACGGCCAGGATCAGCACCACGTTGGTCAGCAGCGCCAGGTTGGCGATCAGGCCGAACACCTTGTAGTAAACGGCCATGAACACCATGACCGCCAGCAGCCCCAGCAGCGCGGCGTTGAAGCCCTGCTCGATATTGGCCTTGCCCAGGCTGGGCCCGATGGTGCGCTCCTCGACGATCTCCAGGGGAGCCGCCAGCGAGCCGGCCCGCAGCAGCAGCGCCAGGTCGCGCGCTTCGCGCGGCGAATCGAGCCCGGTGATGCGGAAGCTGGAGCCCAGCGTCTCCTGAATCCGGGCGGTGTTGATGACTTCCTCGGTGCGGGTGCGCACCTTCTGCTCCTGGCCGTCGACCACCCGCGTTTCGACCTTGGTCTCGATGAACAGCACGGCCATCAGGTTGCCGACATTGCCGCGCGTCTCGCGGTTCATGATCTGCCCGCCGGCGCTGTTGAGGCGGATATTGACCTGCGGCTGGCCGGTCTGGGTGTCGATGGTGGACGAAGCGTCGGTGATGTAGTCGCCGGTCAGGATGACCTCGCGCTTGAGCAGCACCTGCCCGCCCTCGCGGCGCGGAAAGAGCTGCGCCCCCGGCGGTACGGGTCCGCCGGTGTAACCGAAATCGCGGTCGTCGACCATGCGGAATTCGAGGGTGGCGGTAGCGCCAAGGATCTCCTTGGCGCGCGCCGTGTCCTGCACGCCCGGCAGCTGCACGACGATGCGGTTGGCGCCCTGACGCTGGATCACCGGCTCGGCCACGCCGAGCTCGTTGACGCGATTGCGCAGCGTGGTGATGTTCTGCTGCACGGCGAACTGCTGGATTTCCCGCAGCCGTTCTTCCGACAGCCGCGCCAGCAGCCAGTAGGCGCCGTCCCGCTCTTCCTGCTGCCAATCCAGCTCGGGATAATTGCGGCGCAGCTCCCGCACCGCGCGCTCCCGCTCCGGGACCTGCGAGAAGCGAACCACCACCGCCGTGCCGCTGGTGTCCACGGCGCTGTAGCGGATGCCCGCCTCGCGCATGCTGGTGCGGAACTCGTTGACATAGCGGTCCACGGCCTGACGCATGGCCGTATCCATGTCCACCTCCATCAGGAAGTGGACGCCGCCGCGCAGATCGAGGCCGAGGTACATGGGCCGGGCGTTGAGTGCCCGCAGCCAGCCCGGCGTGGTGGGAGCCAGGTTGAGGGCAACGGTATAACCGTTGCCCAGCGCCTGTTTCACCAGGTCCGCCGCACGCAGCTGCGTATCGGCGCTCTCGAGCCGGACCAGGAAGCGCTCGTCCAGCTCTTCGGCGGCCTTGACCGGTATCCCCTGCTCCTTCAGCAGATCGATGACACGCTGCTGCACCGCCGCCGTCGGTATTTCTCCCCTGGTCGTAGCGATCTGCAACGCCGGGTCTTCGCCGTACAGGCTGGGCAGGGCGTAGATGACGCCCGCCACAACCACGACGAGCACGAGGAGATTCTTCCAGAGGGGATAACGGTTCATGATGCGCCTTCCGCCTTACTTGGCGGCCTTCTTCTCCGCCTGGCGATAGGTGCCCTTCGGCATTACCGCCGCCACGGCCGTCTTCTGGATCCTCACCTCGACGCCGCTGGCGATCTCGACATTGGCGAAGCCTTCATCGACCTCGGTGATCTTGCCGAGAATGCCGCCCTGAGTGACGACCTCGTCGCCCTTGGCAAGCGCCTCTACCATCTTCTTGTGTTCTTTGGCCCGCTTGGCCTGCGGCCGAATCAGCAGGAAGTAGAAAACGACGATCAGGGCAAGCGGGAACAGCAACCCCAGCGGGCTCGCACCATCGGCGGGTGCACCCTGGGCAAGGGCGTCGGAGATGAAAAAGCTCATGGCAGACTCCTGTCGATGATTGAAATTGCATCCGATTCCGGCGCGGGCGCCATTATGGCACAGCACTTACCGGCGAAAACCCCGGCGCTATGTTCTCACGCTACCTGCAGGGGCGGCCTCCGGCCGCGAACCTTCAGAGCCCCTCGCTCCCGGCCCTCTCTCGTTTGCGGGAAAGAGACGGAAAAGCATCGCGGCGGGGACGCCGCTCCTGCGGGGGAGTGGCTTGGCCTTCGCGAACCTCAACCGCCATCCCCGTTGCGCCGCGCGTAGAACTCCGCCACATAGGCGTCCAGCCGATCCTCATCCAGCGCCTGGCGCAGCTCGCGCATCAGCCGCTGGTAGTAGTGCAGGTTGTGGATGGTATTGAGCCGGGCGCCGAGGATCTCGTTGCAGCGGTCCAGGTGCTTCAGGTAGGCGCGGCTGTAATGGCGACAGGTATAGCAGTCGCAGCCTTCCTCGATGGGCCCGGTGTCGCGCGCATAGCGGGCGTTGCGCAGCCGCACGGTGCCGAAGCTGGTGAACAGGTGGCCGTTGCGGGCGTTGCGGGTGGGCAGCACGCAGTCGAACATGTCCACGCCGCGCCGCACCGCCTCCACGATATCCTCCGGCCGGCCCACGCCCATCAGGTAGCGCGGCCGCTCGACCGGCAGCTCCGGCGCCAGATGATCCAGCACCTTGAGCCGCTCTTCTTCCGGCTCGCCCACCGACAGACCGCCGATGGCATAGCCGTCGAAACCGATCTCCATGAGCCCCGCCAGCGACTCCGAGCGCAGATGCTCGTACATGCCGCCCTGGACGATGCCGAACAGCGCCGACGGTTTGTCGCCGTGGGCCTCGCGGCTGCGCCGCGCCCAGCGTAGCGACAGTTCCATGGAGGCGCGGGCCTCGGCCTCGGTAGCCGGATACGGCGTGCACTCGTCGAAGATCATGACGATGTCGGAGCCCAGCGCCCGCTGCACCGCCATCGACTCCTCGGGGCCGAGAAACACCTTGCTGCCATCCACCGGCGAGCGGAAGGTCACCCCCTCCTCGCGGATCTTGCGCATCTCGCCCAGGCTGAACACCTGGAAACCGCCGGAGTCGGTGAGGATGGGACCGCTCCAGTGCATGAAGTCGTGCAGGTCGCCGTGCAGGCGGATGATCTCGGTGCCGGGCCGCAGCATCAGGTGGAAGGTGTTGCCGAGGATGATCTGGGCGCCGCTCTCGCGCAGCTCCTCCGGCGTCATGGCCTTGACCGTGCCATAGGTGCCCACCGGCATGAAGGCCGGCGTCTCCACCACGCCGCGCTCGAACACCAGCCGGCCGCGACGGGCCAGGCCGCGGCGGTGCAGCAGTTCAAACCGCATCGGCGCGCGCCCCCGGAGCCGGCGGATGGACGAACATGGCGTCGCCGTAGCTGAAGAAGCGATAGCGCTGCGCCACGGCATGTCGATAGGCGGCCATGGTGTGGGCATGGCCGGCGAATGCGCTCACCAGCATGATCAGGGTCGACTCCGGCAAGTGGAAATTGGTGATCAGGGCATCGACAACCCGGAAGCGATAGCCAGGGTAAATGAAAATATCGGTCTCGCCGCGGAACGGCGCCATGCGCCCATAGCGGCCGGCCGTCTCCAGCGCCCGCACGGCAGTGGTGCCGACCGCCACCACCCGGCCGCCGGCGGCGCGGGTCGCCTCGACCTGACGGCAGACCTCCTCGCTCACCTCCAGGTACTCGCGGTGCATGCGGTGCTCTGCCAGCCGCTCGACCCGCACCGGCTGGAACGTGCCGGCGCCGACGTGCAGGGTCACGAAAGCCTGCTCCACTCCTTTGTCGCGCAGCGCCGCCAGCAGCAGCTCGTCGAAGTGCAGGCCGGCGGTGGGCGCGGCGACGGCGCCCGGCTTGCGGGCGAACACGGTCTGGTAGCGCTCGCGGTCGGCCGCATCGTCGGCGCGACGGATGTAGGGCGGCAGCGGGATGTGGCCGTGCTGCTCCAAAAGCGTCAGCAGCGGCGTGTCGCCGGCGAAGGCGAGCACGAAATGGTCGCCGTCCCGGCCTTCCACGGTCGCGCTGATGCCTCCCTCCAGCGCCAGCTGGCTGCCCGGCCTGGGCGACTTGCTGGCGCGCACATGGGCCAGCGCCCGCCGCGTATCCAGCAGCCGCTCGACCAGCACTTCCACCCGGCCGCCGGTGGCCTTCTGGCCGTGCAGCCGGGCCGGGATCACCCGCGTGTCGTTGAGCACCAGCAGATCGCCGGCGCGCAGCTCCTCGACCAGATCGGTGAACATGCCGTCGCGCACCGCGCCGGTGGTGCCATCCAGCGCCAGCAGCCGGCTTTCCCGGCGGTTGGGCAGAGGACGTTCGGCAATCAGCTCGGGCGGGAGATCGAAAAAGAAATCGGAACGCTGCATGGCGCGGCATGGTAGCAGGATGGCGGCATACCCGCGAGCGGAGGCATTTCCGGCACGCCCGGCATACCGTATACTTCCACTCCCCACGCCGGGGTGGCGAAACTGGTAAACGCAGCGCACTCAAAATGCGCCGGGCGCAAGCCCTTGTCGGTTCGAGTCCGACCCTCGGCACCACTCCCTTGCTTCACTATCGGCTGGCTGGGCCGCGCCGCCGGCACATGTTGACGCCCCCGAGCTCTGCCCTCATGTTGTGCAAGCCGGCCTGGCGGTTGCGCCAGCGTTCGAACCGTCACAAATTTGCCGCTGCGGCTCTGCTACAGTCAGGCGCTGCCGACAGGGTCATGCCTGACCGCCAGCTGGCTGGAAGCCCCCAACAATAAAAGAGACTGCCCGTGGAGCTCACCCAAATCCTCGTACTCGCGTTCGTCCAGGGCCTGACCGAGTTCCTGCCGATTTCCAGCTCCGCGCACCTGATCCTCGCCCCGAGCCTGATGGGTTGGAGCGATCAGGGCCTGGGCTTCGACCTGGCCGTTCACCTGGGCACGCTGACGGCGGTGGTCGTCTATTTCCGACACGACCTGCGGCGGCTGACCGCCGACTGGTTCACCTCGCTCGCCACCCGCGAGCACAGCGGCAACAGCAAGCTCGCCTGGGCCATCATCTGGGGCACGGTGCCCACCGGGCTGATCGGCTTGCTGTTCCACGACTGGATCGCCACCGAACTGCGCTCGCCGCGGATCATCGCCGTCACCACCATCGTGTTCGGGCTGCTGCTGGGCTGGGCCTATCTCTACCGCCGAGGCGACCGCGACGAAGCCTCCATCGGCCTCAAGGTGGCGCTGATCGTCGGCTGCGCCCAGGCGCTGGCGCTGATCCCCGGCACCTCGCGCTCCGGCATCACCATTACCGCCGCCCTGATCCTGGGGCTGGGGCCGGTCGCGGCGGCCCGCTTCTCCTTCCTGCTGGCCATCCCGATCACGGCGCTGGCCGTGCTGCTGGAAACCATGGAGCTGGCTTCCAGCGGCGAGCCGGTAGCCTGGAGCGCGCTGGCGCTGGGCTCGGCCATCGCCGCCGTCACGGCCTTCCTGTGCATCCACTACTTCCTCGCCTGGCTCAACCGCTGGGGCATGATGCCCTACGTGATCTACCGGCTGGCGCTGGGAGGCCTGCTGGTCGCGACGGTCTGGTAACAGGCGACGCCGGCACCGCCTGACGGTACCGGCGCTCGCGCAGGACAAGACGACAAGCCATCAGCCCTCGGCGCGCGGCCCCCGCGGGCCCTTGCCCCGCTGCTTGCGGCGCAGCTCGTCCTTGCTGATGGTGCCGTCGCCGTTGGCATCCAGCCGGTCGAACATGCGCTCGGCCGGAGCGGCAAGTTCCTCCTGGGAGACGCTGCCGTCGCCGTCCTTGTCCAGCCACTTGAGCATGCGCTCGGCCCGCTCCTGGCGGATGCCGGCGTCCAGCTCGGCGGCTGTCAGCCTGCCGTCGCCGTCGGTGTCGAAGCGCTGGAAGCGCTCGGCCTGCCGCTGCCTGAGCTGCTCCTTGCTGACGGTGCCGTTGCCATCCCTGAGGTCGAACATCCAGCCGCCGTGGTGAGGACCGGCCGGCTGCGCCAGTGCAGCACCACCCGCCATCGCCAGGACCAGGCCGCTCACTGCAATGTATTTCTTCATGCTTGTCTCCTTCTCTGTCGAATCAGCCCATCCGGCCGACGCTGCCTAAGATAGGGCCGCAATCGCCAGCCAATGTGGGACGTTCGTGGAGAAAGCATGGAGATGCCGGCGTGGGTGCAGGGGCAGTGCGAGCAGCCGCCACTCTTCCCTGTCATTGCGAGGGTCAGGGAAGCAACCTCGGAATGGCGGTGCAGCCAAGCAGCGCTACTTCGCTTCCCGAGATTGCGTCGTCGGCTGCGCTCCTCGCGATGACGCGGCGAACAGGGCGACGCCGTTACAGTTCCAGCTTGTAACCCACGCCGTAGATGGAGCGGATCAGATCCTGCCCCGGGCGGACCTGTTCCAGCTTGCGGCGCAGGTTCTTGACGTGGCTGTCGACGGTGCGGTCGGTCACGACGCGGTGGTCATCGTAGAGACGGTCCAGCAGCTGGTCGCGGGTGTAGACGCGGCCGTGGCCGGCGGCGAGGGTCTTGAGCAGGCGGAATTCGACCGGCGTGAGTTCCAGGGCCTGGCCGTCCAGCGTGGCGCGGTAGCCGGCTTCGTCGATGACCAGCCCCGCGGCTGCCGTGGATTCGCCGCTCCGTCCCGCACGGCGCAGGATGGCCTTCACGCGCGCCACCACCTCGCGCGGGCTGAACGGCTTGCAGATGTAGTCATCGGCGCCCAGCTCCAGGCCCAGCAGCCGGTCGATCTCCTCAACCCGGGCCGTGATCATGACGACGGGCACATCGCTGAAGCTGCGCAGTTCCCGGCAGACGTCCAGCCCGTCCTTGCCCGGCAGCATGAGGTCCAGCAGGATCAGCGCCGGCGGCCTGGCCCGCACTGCCGGTACCACCTCGCGACCGTCGGCCAGCGTTTCCGGCGCATAGCCGGCAGCGCGCAGATAATCGGCCAGCAGGGAAGCGAGCTTGGGCTCGTCCTCGACGATCAGGATGCGTGGGGCGTTCTCGGTCATCACATGTCCTCTCGGCAGTCTGTCAGCGATCCTCCAGCGGCAGCCGCACGATCATCCGCAGCCCGCCCAGCGGCGATGCCTCGGCGTCGATCCGGCCGCCATGGGCTTCGACGATGTTGCGGCACAGCGCCAGCCCCAGGCCGGCACCGCCCTGCGCCCGGCTGCGGGCCGCCTCGGGCCGGTAGAAGCGTTCGAACAGCCGCGGCAACAGCTCCGGCGCCACGCCGGGCGCGGAATCCTCGAGGATGATTTCCGCCTCGCTGCCGCGGCGGCGGACGACGACCCCCAGCGTGCCGCCCGGATCGGTATAGCGCAGGCTGTTTTCCAGCAGGTTGTTGAACAGCTGCGTCAGCCGCGCCTGGTCTCCCAGCACCGGCAGCGGGCCGTCCGGCAGCTCCTGCTGCAGCATGAGCCCCCGCTCCGCCAGCCGCGGCTCGAAGCCGGCGATGGCAGAGCCTGCCAGCTCGACGAGATCGAGCCTGGCCTTCTGGTAGGCCAGCACGCCGACATCGGCCAGCGCCAGCTCGTAGAGATCGTCCACCA
>JAJUFY010000321.1 GCA_029263635.1 Ectothiorhodospiraceae bacterium
GCCCAAGGTCCTGGACGAGGAGGTGGCCCGCCTGCACCTCGCGCGCCTGGGCGTGGAGCTCGAGACCCTGTCCAAGGAGCAGGCCGACTACATCGGCGTGTCCGTGAGCGGCCCCTACAAGCCCGACCATTACCGTTACTAATCAACTCCACATGACAAGGAGATTCCCATGATTCTCAATGCCGACCACTATCTGTTCACTTCCGAATCCGTGACCGAGGGCCACCCGGACAAGATCGCCGACCAGATCTCCGACGCCGTCCTCGACTGCCTCCTGGCCCAGGACCCGCGCTCCCGCGTGGCCTGCGAGACCCTCGTCACCACCGGCATGGCCATCATCGCCGGCGAGATCACCACCGAGGCCTACGCCGACCTGCCCGAAATCGTGCGCTCCACGGTGCGCGAGATCGGTTACGTCAGCTCCGACATGGGCTTCGACGCCAACACCTGCGCCGTGCTGTCGTCCATCGACAAGCAGTCCCCGGACATCGCCATGGGCGTTGACCGCGCCAAGCCCGAGGACCAGGGCGCCGGCGACCAGGGCATGATGTTCGGCTACGCCACGGACGAGACCAAAACCCTCATGCCCGCGCCCATCTATTACGCCCACGGGCTGAGCCGCAAGCTGGCGGAAGTGCGCAAGAGCGGAGCGCTCAATTTCTTGCGCCCCGACGGCAAGACCCAGGTTTCGGTGGAATACCGCAAGGGCAAGCCCGTGCGTATCGACAACGTGGTCGTGTCCTCCCAGCACACCCCGGAAGTGACCTATGAAGAGATCGTCGAAGGCATCAAGCGCGAGGTCATCTACAAGGTCATGCCTGCGGACATGATGGACGCGAACACCCGCATCTACATCAACACCACGGGCCGCTTCGTGGCCGGCGGCCCCCTGGCCGACTGCGGCCTGACGGGCCGCAAGATCATCAACGACACCTACGGCGGCATGGGCAACCACGGCGGCGGCGCCTTCTCGGGCAAGGACCCGTCCAAGGTCGACCGCTCCGGCGCCTACATGGCCCGCTACGTGGCCAAGAACATCGTGGCCGCCGGCCTGGCCGGGACCTGCGAAGTGCAGATCGCCTACGCCATCGGCGTGGCCGAGCCGGTGTCGGTGCGGGTGGAAAGCTTCGGCACCGGCAAGCTGGACGACGAGCGCCTGGCTGCGCTGGTGCGTGAAGTATTCGACCTCCGTCCCGGGGTGCTGGCGCGGGAGCTGGATCTGCTGCGGCCCATCTACCAGCAGACGGCGAGCTACGGCCACTTCGGCCGTCCGGAGCTGGACCTGCCGTGGGAGCGGACCAGCCACGCAGAGCGGCTGCGGGAGCTGGCCCGCTAATCAGCGGTCAGCAACGGCGCCTTCTCTCGCAGGCACGGGAGAAGGCGCTGCAACTCCTCGGCGCGGCTCGCTAGGCTGGGAGCGCGGTCTTGCCGCTGTAGCGACGCAGCTGCCGCTCGGCGACATGCCGGAACTCCTCACGCAAGGCAGCAGGCGCAACCACCTCCACCCGATCGCCGAACCCCAGCAGCCACCAGCGCAACTGCTGCGTGTCGGCAACAGTGGCGCGCACCCGCACCCGCCCGTCCGACGCCGGCTCCAGGCGCTGGTCGTCGCTCAGCCAGGTCTCGCTCAGGTGTTGGGCGGCTTCGGCTTCGAACAGGACTTCCAGCTGTATCGGGCCGCCTTCCGGATAGTCGAACTGATTGCTGCGGATATAGGCCTCCAGATCGAAGCCGGCAGGCCGCACGGCCGGATCGTCCAGCACCTCGACCGAGGACATGCGGTGCAGGACCAGCTGCAGCACGTCGTCGTAGCTGAACAGGGTGCAGACCAGATAGGCAACCTGATCCCGCAGCACCAGCCCCAGCGGGTGCACCACGTATTCCTTCTCCTGGCCGGACTTGGTGCGGTAGCGCACCTTGAACTGCTTTTCACGCAGCAGGGCTTCGTAGACGCCGTCCAGCACGCCCGGCTGCATGATCGGCTCCTGCAGCCGCTGACCGCGGGAAATCACGCGCACCTTCTCGGTCCAGCTCTTCAGCGGCCCCCTGGCCTGGGCCAGCACTTCATTGGCGCGGCTGAAGTGGGGCCCCAGGTGCCCCAGCGTGGAGCGCGGCATCAGCCGTTCCAGGTACTGCTCCACCAGCTTGAAGCTCAGTGCGGTCGGCGGATCCATGCCCGGGATGTCCATGACCTTGGCATCACGAGCCCAGCGCCAGCCATAAGGCTTGGAATTTTTATTGGCGCTGAGCGGGAACAGGCGTTCGAGCATGAGCAGGTCGCGCTCGATGGTGCGCTTGTTGATCGTGAAGCCCTGCTCGACGAGCTTGCGATGCAGCTCCGCGACAGTGGCCTGAGTATGCCGAGGAATCGCCTTGAGCAACGCCCACTGGCGCAGAAGGGTGTCGCCGGACATGGATAACCCTTGTTCTTCACTAGGACATGACGGCGATGCAGTTTAGCAGGCTCTTATACAGGGGCGCTGCTGGCGCATGCCGCTGACTGGCCGCTCCCAGCGCCGGAGGCTCGCGGCGATTTGAACAGGGCGATCCCTGCCGGCCTGCGGCGGCCGTTCATATCGCCTTGTGCGAGGGCTTCAAGAAGGAAGGGATGCCCGCGGGGAAAGGGGACGGGCACGATCTGCGCCCGCCTCGACTGCGAGCAAAGGGGCGGCGGCAGGCCTCCGCCCCAGGATCGGCGGGTACCTTACAGCACCCACTTCACCATCAGCTGCACGACGTCTTCATCGACGCCGTCGATGCCGAACTTGTTGCGCCAGAACTGGTACTCGATACCGGCATGCAGCC
>JAJUFY010000387.1 GCA_029263635.1 Ectothiorhodospiraceae bacterium
CGGCATGGCTTGTGTATAACGCACCGCCCTGAGGGGGGTAAAGCGGCCCACCTGCGGGACAACCCGCAGCGTTCCGGCTTGAATGCCGGCAGGGCGCCACCATGTCGATTGCACGCGGCAGCGTGCAGAAAAAACGATAAACACAACCCCCAGATCGGGACCAATCGTCATGCCCGGCGGCAGCACCGGCGGGCGGTTGCGGCGCGACAATGCTGGGGCCGGCCGGGGAGCGCTCAGGCACGTGAGAATCGCGATCGCGACGGATGCGTGGACGCCGCAGGTCAACGGCGTGGTGACCACCCTGCGGCGCGTGGGAGAGTGCCTGCGGGCGGCCGGCCACGAGGTGCGGTTCCTCACCCCGCAGCTGTTCCGGACCATTCCCTGTCCGACCTATCCGGAGATCCGGCTCGCGCTCGCCGGCCGCCGGCGGCTCGCCCGGCTGCTCGAAGCCTTCCAGCCGGAAGCGATCCACATCGCCACCGAAGGTCCGGTAGGCCATGCCGTGCGCTGGTACTGCCTGCGCCGCGGCCTGCCGTTCACCACGTCCTATCACACCCAGTTCCCCCAGTACCTGCGGCTGCGCTTCCCGGTGCCGCTGGCGGCCAGCTACGCCTACCTGCGGCGCTTCCACCGGCCGGCGGCCCGGACCCTGGTGGCCACCGAGTCGGTGCGGCGCGAGCTCATCCGGCACGGTTTCGAGCACGTCGTGCTCTGGAACCGTGGCGTCGACAGCAGCCTGTTCCGGCCGCGCAGCAAGGACTTCATCGCCGACGCCAGGCCGGTGGCCATGTATGTCGGTCGGGTCGCGGTGGAGAAGAACCTGGAAGATTTCCTGAGGCTGGAACTGCCGGGCAGCAAGTACGTGGTCGGTGACGGCCCGGATCTGGCGATGCTGCGCCGCAAGTATCCGGACGTCCGCTTCGTCGGTTGCCAGGAGGGGGAGGTGCTGGCGTCCTATATCGCGGCGGCCGATGTGTTCGTGTTTCCCAGCCGCACCGACACCTTCGGGCTGGCCATGCTGGAGGCCATGGCCGCCGGCGTGCCGGTGGCCGCCTATCCGGTCACCGGGCCGCTGGATGTGGTCCGCCACGGCGAAACCGGCTTCCTGCACGAGGACCTGGCCACCGCCGTGCGCCAGGCGCTGACGCTGGACCCGGCCGCCTGCGTCGCCTACGCCCGCACTCGGACCTGGACGGCGTGTGCCGACCTGCTGCTGGACAACCTTGCCCCGATCGACTTCGCCAGCCGGCCATTCACCGCCGAACCGGCAGCGGCCGCTTCCCGCCGGGGAATCGAGTAAGAGTTTGTCGGGCGCTGTTTTCGTCTTGGGATGGCAGAGCGCCAACGGCTGCAACACCGCCGTGCCTGCATGGCGAGGAAAAGTGCCGCGGTACCGTTCAGGTGCTCAGCAGGCGCTGCAGCAGGTTGCGGATGGTCGCGACGTCGAAGGGCTTGTCGATCAGGGCCGAGACGCCGGCCTGCTGCACCGAGGCCAGCCGGGTGCGGTCCTGCTCGCTGGTGATCATCAGCACCGGCACGTCGGGCTGCTCGCTCAGCTGGCGGATGTAGTGCGTCAGCTGCTCGCCGTCCATCTCCGGCATGTGGAAATCGGTGATCACCAGGTCGAACTGCCGGTCGCGGATGGCTTCGGCCGCCTCGCGGCCGTCGCGGGCCTGCCAGATCTGCTCGATGCCCATCTGCTGCAGCAGGTGGACGATGTGGTTCAGCGAGAAGCGGCTGTCGTCCACCACCAGGACGCGCAGGTCCTCGGCATTCATGTCCGGCAGTTCCAGCGGATCTGGCGCCATGTAGTCGAGGCTGGCGTACAGCGCCTTCTTGAGCTCGTCGATCTCGAACGGCTTGGGCAGGATGGCCAGTACCCCGGCCTGCCGGATCGGCTGCAGCAGGTCGTCGTGGCGCTCGCTGGAGACCAGCATGAACGGGACGTTGCCGAGCCGCTCGTCCTCGCGCATGGCGCCGATCAGCTCGGTGCCGGTCATGTCCTCGAAGTACATGGCGCTGAGTACCAGGTCCGGCACATGTGCGCGCATGAACTCCAGTGCCTGGCCGCCATCGGCGGCAATCTCGACGTTCTCGACGCCAACCTGCCGCAGGCGGTCGGCAATGATGCGGGACTGTGCC
>JAJUFY010000364.1 GCA_029263635.1 Ectothiorhodospiraceae bacterium
ACCTGCCCACTGCGGCCACCAGCGAGCCGAAATGCAGCGGCCCGCTGGGCGTAGGGGCAAAGCGGCCGCGGTAGCGGCGGGCAGGGATGGGGTCGTTGGTGTCCAAGCGAAATTCGGCGATGGCCTGCGTTGGCCAACTAACCTAGCATCCCTACAGGCGCCGCGTCATGCGGCATGTTCGCCAGTCACAGGAGGTCTGCACCATGACGCACCCGCTTGCCGCCCGTATCGCCCAGATCGAGCCGTTTCACGTGATGGAGCTGCTGCAGCGGGCGCGGGAACTGGAAGCGGCGGGGCGGTCGATCGTGCACATGGAGATCGGCGAGCCGGATTTTCCGACCGCGGAACCGGTGGTCGCCGCCGGCATCAGGGCGCTACAGGAGGGCCGCACGGTCTACACGGCGGCGGCCGGACTGCCGGCCCTGCGCGAGGCGATCGCCGGGCACTATCTCGACCGTTACGGCCAGGCGGTCGATCCGGGCCGGATCTTCGTCACCCCGGGTGGCTCCGGCGCCCTGCTGCTGGCGCTGGCGCTGCTGGTCGAAGCGGGCCAGGAAGTCCTGCTGCCGGATCCGGGCTATCCCTGCAACCGGCATTTCGTGCGGGTGTTGAACGGCATTCCCCGCTCGATCCCGGTCGGTCCGGAGCAGCATTACCAGCTGCAGGCCGCCGACGTCGTGCGCCACTGGGGGCCGCGGACGGTGGCGCTGATGGCGGCGAGCCCGAGCAATCCGACCGGCACGCTGCTCGCCGACGAGGAGCTGAGCGCGCTCGCTGCCGCTGTGCGGGAGCGCGGCGGCGCGCTGATCGTCGACGAGATCTACCACGGACTCACCTACGGCATCGAACCGGCCAGCGCGGTCCGCCTGCCGGCCTTCGTGGTGAACAGCTTTTCCAAGTATTTCGGCATGACCGGCTGGCGGCTGGGATGGCTGGTGGTGCCAGACGGCTATCAGCGGGCAGCGGAGAAGCTGGCACAGAACGTATTCATCAGCGCCTCCACCCCCGCCCAGCATGCGGCGCTGGCCTGCTTCACCGATGCCGCCCGCACGGTGTTCGAGGAGCGCCGGCAGGCATTCGCCGTCCGCCGCGATTACCTGCTGCCGGCACTGCAGGACCTGGGGTTCCGCGTCCATACCGAGCCGCAGGGGGCGTTTTATCTCTATGCCGACTGCAGCGGGCTGGCCAAGGACAGCTTCGAGCTGAGCCGGCGGCTGCTGGAAGAGGCCGGCGTGGCGGTCACGCCCGGGCTGGATTTCGGTTCCCATGCCGCCGATCGCCATGTGCGGTTCGCCTATACCAATGCGCTGCCGAACCTGCAGGAAGGCGTGCGGCGGATCGCGCAGTTCCTGGAACAGGGACACTAGGCGCTGCAGCGCACGGCGCTTACAGATCCAGCACCACCAGGCCCTTGCCGCGCGAGCAGCAGGGCGTGAACAGCTTGCCTTCGGCCCGCTCCTCCTCGGTGAGGAACAGGTCCCGATGGTCGAGCTCGCCTTCCAGGACCGGCGTCAGGCAGGTGCCGCAGATGCCCTGTTCGCAGGACGTCATGATCGGGATTCCGGCTTCCTCCAGCACCTGAACCACAGTCTTGTCCTCCGGGACGTCAAGAATCTGGCCGGTGCTGGCGATCTGGATCCGGAATTCCTCACCGCCGGTGTCGGGCTCGGCGGAGAAGTATTCGCGATGAATGCGCTCCTCGGGCCAGCCCCGCTCGCGGGCGGCGCCGATCACGTAGTCCATGAACCCGCTCGGGCCACAGACGTACAGACGGCTGTCCGGTTCCGGCTGCGAGAGCACGGCATCCGGCCGGAAACGCTGCGCCTGCTCGCCGTCATCCAGATGCAGATGCACCCGGTCGGCATAGGGGGATTCCAGCAGGCGGCCGCGGAACGCCATCCGCTCCAGGCTGCGGGCGCAGTAGTGCAGCTCGAAGTCGGCGCCGAGCTGCGCCAGGCGCTCCGCCATGGCGAGCAGGGGGGTGATGCCGATGCCGCCGGCCAGCAGCAGGGTGCGGCCTGCGTCTTCGGCCAGCGGGAACTGGTTGCGCGGCTCGCTGATCGTGAGCCGGTCGCCTTCCTGTACGTGCTCGTGCATCGCCGCCGAACCGCCGCGGGAGTCCGGCTCCCGAAGCACCGCGATCAGGTAGCGATGGCGCTCGCCCGGCGCGTTGCACAGGGAGTACTGGCGGACCAGGCCACCGGGCAGGTGCACGTCGACATGCGCGCCGGCGGTAAAGGCCGGCAGCTCGCCGCCGTCCGGCCGGGTTAGTTCGTAGCTGCAGATGTCCCGGGCTTCCTGGCGCTTGCGGGATACGATGACGTCGATCAAGCCGGTCTCCTTGGGGTGGTTGTGTCCGG
>JAJUFY010000429.1 GCA_029263635.1 Ectothiorhodospiraceae bacterium
CACCGATGTCGGCTTCAAGGTCTGCAACGAGGCCCTGCAGCTGCACGGCGGCTACGGTTACATTCGCGAATACCCGCTGGAGCGCTATGTGCGCGACACGCGGGTGCATCAGATCCTGGAAGGCACCAACGAGATCATGCGCCTCATCGTCGGGCGGCGCATGTTGATGGACGGGGCAACAGAGGCAATCCAATGAGCGACTACACCAATCTCAAGCTCGAGCGGCGCGGCCATGTAGCGCTGGTGACCATCAGCAATCCGCCGGCCAACACCTGGACCCGCGACAGCCTGCAGGCGCTGCAGCAGCTGGTCGCCGATCTCGAGGCCGACCGCGACATCTACGCGCTGGTGCTGACCGGCGAAGGCGAGAAGTTCTTCTCTGCCGGCGCCGATCTCAACCAGTTCAAGGACGGTGATCGGGCAGTGGCCGTCGAGGCTGCACGCCGCTTCGGCGAAGCCTTCGAGGCGCTGGCCGCCTTCCGCGGCGTGTCGATTGCCGCCATCAACGGCTATGCCATGGGCGGCGGCCTGGAAGTGGCACTGGCCTGCGACATCCGCATCGCCGAAGAGCAGGCGAAGATGGGCCTGCCGGAGGCCAGGGTCGGCCTGCTGCCCTGCGCCGGCGGCACCCAGCGGCTGCCGCGGCTGGTCGGCGAGGGCTGGGCCAAGCGCATCGTGCTCTGCGGCGAGCAGGTGGACGCCGACACCGCGCTGCGCATCGGCCTGATCGAGGAGATGGTCGGCCGTGGCGAGGTGCTGGCGCGCGCGCTGGCGCTGGCCGAGCAGGTCGGCAACCAGAGCCCGGTCAGCGTGGCCTACTGCAAGCGGCTGATCGACGCCAGTCAGGTGCGGCCAATGGTCAACAACCTGCCGCTGGAGCGCGAGCTGTTCGTGGCGTTGTTCGACACCGAAGACCAGCGCGAAGGCGTCAATGCCTTCCTGGAGAAGCGCAAGCCGGAGTGGAAGAACCGCTAGCAGGCAAGCAGATTCCGGTCCCAACGCCCGACAGGAGAAATCCCATGACGCAGATCGCATTCATCGGCCTGGGCAACATGGGCGCGCCCATGGCCGTCAACCTGCTGAAGGCCGGCTATCAACTTGCGGTGTTCGATCTGATGCCGGAGGCCATGACCAGGCTGGAGCAGGCCGGAGCACGGGCTGCCGCGTCGGCGGCCGATGCGGCGGCAGGCGCGCAGGTGGTGATCTCGATGCTGCCGGCCGGGCCGCACGTAAAGGGTCTTTATCTGGGCGATGGCGCACTGCTGGACGCTGTGGGGCCGGATACCCTGCTGATCGATTGCAGCACTATCGATGCCCAGACCGCCCGCGAGCTGGCAACTGCCGCCGGGCAGCGCGGGCTGGCCATGCTGGATGCGCCGGTCTCCGGAGGCGTTGCCGGTGCCGAGGCGGGCACGCTGACCTTCATCGTCGGCGGCGAGGCGGCGGCGCTGGAGCGTGCGCGGCCCATCCTCGAGGCCATGGGCAAGAAGATCTTCCACGCCGGCGGCGCCGGCGCCGGGCAGGTCGCCAAGATGTGCAACAACATGCTGCTCGGCATCCTGATGACCGGTACCGCCGAGGCGCTCAACCTGGGCGTCGCCAACGGCCTCGATCCCAAGGTCCTGTCCGAGATCATGAAGGCCAGCTCCGGCAACAACTGGGCGCTGCAGGTCTACAACCCGTATCCGGGCGTCATGGACGGCGTGCCGGCCAGCCGCGGCTACCAGGGCGGCTTCGGCGTCGACCTGCTGGTCAAGGATCTCGGCCTTGCGCTGGCTGCCGGCATGGCCAGCCAGACGGCGCTGCCGCTGGGCAC
>JAJUFY010000269.1 GCA_029263635.1 Ectothiorhodospiraceae bacterium
AGACTTCATCCAGACCGATGCCTCCATCAACCCCGGCAACTCCGGCGGCGCCCTGGTCAACCTGCGAGGCGAGCTGGTCGGCATCAACACCGCCATCCTCGCCCCCAGCGGCGGCAACATCGGCATCGGCTTCGCCATTCCTTCGTCGATGGTGCGCGGCGTCATGCAGCAGCTGATCGAGCACGGCGAGGTACGGCGCGGCATGCTGGGCGTGGTCGTGCAGGATCTGACCCCGGCGCTGGCAGACGCGCTGGGTACCGACGCCAGGGCCGGGGCGGTAGTGACCGAAGTGGTAGCCGATTCGCCGGCGGCGAAGGCCGGCCTGCAGGTCGGCGACGTGGTGGTGGCGGTGGACGGCCAGCAGGTCACCAGCAGCGGCGATCTGCGCAATCGCATCGGCCTGATGGCGATCGGCCAGCAGCCCAAGCTGACCGTCCGGCGCGACGGTCGCAATGTGACGATTACGCCTACCATCGCCGCCGCCAGTCAGCAGGAGCTGGACGGCGCCAAGCTCGATCCCCGGCTCGAGGGCGCGGTGTTCGAGACGGCCAGCGGCCGGCCGCAGGAAGGCACCATCGTCGTCAGCGCGGTCGCGGCCAACAGCCCCGCCTATCGGGCCGGCCTGCGGCCCGGCGACCGCATTACCAGTATCAATCGGCAGCAGGTGGAGAATCTGCAGCAGTTCGGTCAGGCCGTCCAGCAGGCTGGAGACACCATCCTGCTGGGAATCAACCGGCGTGGCACGCCGCTGCTGGTGGCCATCCAGTGATGGCGGACCGTCTTCACCGGCTCCGGGCGGAACCAGGCATGGATACAGAACAGTCCTGTCGGCATACACAATCCGGCGTTCGAGCGGCGCAAGCGCTGCGTCCAGAGCGGGTTTATGTTCACGCCGGCCTCGACGGCGCGCCCCTGATCCTGGCTTTCGAGCAGCAGCTCGCCCAGCAGCAGGAAGCGGAGGCGGTATTGAGCCAGATTGCGGCCAGGGTGGAATTCGAGCTCGCCTGCCTGCTGCGCGGGGTGGATCCGCGGCCGGCGGGCCACGGCTAAGGACGGCGCGGCTAGCCGACGCTGACCCGGTCCCGCCCCGCAGACTGGCTCTTGCGTACCGCCTGCTGAGCCCGATGCAGCATGGCATCGACGGTGTCGCTGCTGCGGAAGTCGGTGAGGCCGCCGCTGATGCTCAGGTAGAGCGTGCGGCCCGGGGCGGCGAAGGGCATGCGGGCGGCACGCACGGCGATACGCTGGCCGACATCCAGCGCCCAGTTCATGGGCGTGTTCACCAGCACGACGCCGAAGCGATCGCCGCCGAGCCGGCCGAGCACATCGCTGTGTCGCAGCTCCAGCCGGATCAGGCGGGCCATGTCGCGGATGCAGCCATCGGCGGCCTCCGCGCCGAACTCGGTCCGCACGGTATCGGCGTGGTCGAGTTCCATGAGCAACAGGCAGAACGGTTCCTTGTAGCGGGCCTGCCGGTTGATCTCCTGGTCGAGGACGTGCAGGAAATGCCGTTCGTTCCAGGTCTCGGTCAGCGGATCCGTCAGAGCCGCCTGCTCGAGCTGGTGCTCGAGCTGCTTGCGACGGGTGATGTCGGTGTTCAGCCAGACCACGCGGCGCGGCTGGCCCGGGGCCTCCGGCAGCGGCGAGAGGCGGACCTCGAACCACTGCGCCCGGTCCGGCGCCGTCTCCGCCTGCATGCAGTACTCCTCGGTGCTGGGCGCATTGCGCGCCAGCGTCGCACGGATGGATTCGAGCAGCTCGTCGGCCACCTCCTGCGGCAGCACCTCGTGCAGGGACTTGCCGACCAGCGTCGCAGGAGCACTGTCGGAGCGGCCGCCGACGACATCCACGTAGCGGCCGAACTCATCCACCACGAACACGGGGTCAGGCAGCGCCTGTACGATGGCGCCCAGCGTCGCCTTATCATGATCACCTGGCTGCATGCTTATCTCATGTGGGCAGGGCGACTGCGTCACAATGGCCGGGCATGCTTTATGCTGCAGGGCCGGGGCGCCCGGCATGGGCGGGTAGGGACTGAACCGGCGGAGAAAGTCATGGCAGGACTGCTGATGATTCTGGCCGCGGTCGCCGCCATGGCGTTTGTCCGCCCCTGGCTGCTGTACCGGATCAGTCCGCCGCCTTCCCGCGAACCGTTCGCCGGCAGCCTGTACCGGATCGGCAGCGCCTGGATCGCCGAGCGTTACGTACATGCGCCCAAGGCGACCGTGATCTGCATGCATGGCTTCTGCGAGAGCCCGCGCTATTTCACCCGCCATTACAGCGATCCCGACATCCAGCTGATCCTGCTCACCAGCGGCGACTACCATCTGGCGCTGGCCGGTGCCGAGGAGCGCTGTGCCGCCTGGGCCTCGGTGCCGCCGGCACCGGTGGGCAGCATCGAGTACGACGCCGGCATCCTGGTGCAGGCGCTGGAGCACCTGCCGGAGGCCAGCCATGTCCGCGTGCATGGTCATTCCCGCGGCGGGGCCGTGGTCCTGGAGGCCGCCGCGATGCGTCCGGAACTGTTCCGGGGCGTGGAGGTCGTGCTCGAAGCGCCTGTCCTGCCCCAGGGCCGGCTGCGGCAGCCGGTCACCGGCCCGCTGCTGTGGTTGCTGCCCTTCCTGCTGCCGCTCTGGCAATGGCTGCCGATCCCGCCGCTGGGATCGGCACGCTGGGGCGCGCTGGACGATCCCCACAAGCGGGAGCTGATCGCGACCATGCCGTTCAACGGCCGGCGGGCGGTGACGCTGCTGGCCAATATCGGTTCCATCATGCGCTGGATGCAGGAGCGCGACCCCGGCATCTACCGCAATCTCGACCAGGCCGTGGTGCTGGTACCCAGCGACGATCGGGTGCTGGACCCCCATGCCATGCGACGCAGCGCCAGCGGCCGGGTACGGGTGGTCGAGGTCGAGACCAGCCATTTCGTGCTGCTGGACCAGCCGGCAGCGGTGCCGCCGCTGGCAGCCCAGCCGGCTGCCGCCGCCCCGCGCGGAGGCGAGGAATGACGCGAAGTCGCGTCGCTCCCCGCCTGCGGCGGAACCGACCGGCACGGACCGCGGAATCGGTGGTCGCATGGAGCGGAGCAGGCCGGGAGGCCGGGCCGTTGTCGGTTCTAGGCGAGGCGGCGCCGCCTCCTAGGACATCTCCTAGGCATTGGAATCCCGGGCTCTAAACGGCTAGATTTGGCTTGGGCGAGCTCCCGCTGCTTGTCCTGCAGGAAGCCAATCAGGAAGAAATGGATGAGGGCACGCATGGATGCCTCCGCTACCCAGCCATTCGAGGATGCCCGGATAACGCTGGCGCGCCGGCATTGTCTCAGCCATTCCGCTGTTGCCAAGGGACGGGACGCCAAGGGCGCGGGCCTGGTAACGGTCGGTGACGGCGCTCCTCCGCCATCCAGCCTTGATGGTTGTAGCGCCGGTGCAGCGAGGCCGGCGCAGGTCCGGCAGTCGGCAGCCGCATAGGGCCAGGCAGATGGCGGTCGAGATCGAGCCGG
>JAJUFY010000104.1 GCA_029263635.1 Ectothiorhodospiraceae bacterium
ATCGTCGTGGGTGGCGGCGAAGTCGTCGACCATGGCGGCGAACTGCTGCGAGGACGCATCCACCGCGGTATGCGCTTCGCGGGCGCCGGCGATCATGTGTTCGGCGCTTTCGGCGGTGTGGCCGACGGCCTCGTTCATGTGGCCGATCAGGCCTTCGATCTCATCGGCGGCGCCGCGCACCTTCTCGGCCAGGCTGCGCACCTCGTCGGCCACCACGGCGAAGCCGCGGCCGGCCTCGCCGGCGCGGGCGGCCTCGATGGCGGCGTTGAGGGCCAGCATATTGGTCTGGGCGGCGAAGCTCTGGACGGTACCGAGGATGTCGCGGATGTCCGACGAGGTGGATTCCAGCCGGCCGACCGTGCCCTGGAAGTCCTGCAGGAGGGAGGTGACGTTGGCGATCTGCTCGGCGACCTGGCGGAGCTCCGTGGCCGAATGCCGGGCGGTCTCCAGGTTGCGGGAATTGACTTCGGCGATGCCGCTGGTGCGCCGCGAGAGCTCCTCGATGGCCGCTGCGGTTTCGTTGCTGGAGTTGAAGATCAGCTCCGAGTGCTCTTCCTGGCGGGTCGCGTGGCGGCTGGCCTCCTCGGCCACCTGGCGGCTGCGCGCGGCGGCTACCGACACCTTGATGGTGTGCTGCTGCATTTCCTCCAGCGTGGTGCGAACCCGCTCGATGAACTGGTTGAGCTGGGCCGTCAGCTCCTGCAGCCTGCCCGGTATTTCCGGAGCGGCCTTGGACAGGTCGCCATCGGGGCCGTTGGCGGCCTTCAGGATCTCCACGACGACAGGTTCGACGGAAGTGCCGCTGGCCTGCCGCCAGGCTGCGACAGCCGCGACAGCGGTGACGGCGAGCAGAGCTGCACCCAGCCAGCGTGAACTGCCCTCACCGGTAGCGATCAGCAGGCCGGCGGCGACAAGGGCGGCGCACGTCAGAAGGATGGTAGGCCACGGCAGGGCAGAACTTCTGGCGGCCAGTTTGGCCGAAAGGGGCTGGCGTGGGGACATTGGGTAAACCTCTCACTCCAGTGGTGACGTGTTTTTTTGCTGCCCGGTCGAGAGCGCCGGGCTTCTTCAGCTAATTAGCGGCACGTCTGCGGAAAGCTTTAACAGCCTGCCATGCCTGTATTTTTTCGAGATCCCGCCTCTACTCGAACTGGCGCTCCTCCCACCAGGGGTAGAAGCCAGGCAGGTCCTTGCTCGGCGCCATGGCGAACCGGGCCGGCCGTTTCTCCAGGAAGGCGGTGACGCCTTCCTGCACATCGGCCGACTGGCCCATGTAGGCAATGGTGCGCGAGTCGATCTTGTGCGCCTCCATCGGATGGTCGGCGCCCAGCATCCGCCACATCAGCTGCCGGTTGAGGGTGGTGGCGACTGCCGATGTGTTGTCGGCGATCTCGCGGGCCAGCGCGCGGGCCGCCGGCAGCAGCTCGTCGGGTGCGTGCAGGCTGCGCACCAGGCCGCCGCGCAGGGCTTCTTCGGCATCGAAGACCCGGCCGGTGTAGATCCACTCGGCAGCCTGCTGCATGCCGACCAGGCGCGGCAGGAACCAGCTGGAGCAGGCTTCCATGGTGATGCCGCGGCGGGCGAACACGAAGCCGAACTTGGCGGAGGTGGAGGCGAGCCGGATGTCCATCGGCAGCGCCATGGTGATGCCGACGCCGACGGCCGCGCCGTTGAAGGCGGCGATCACCGGCTTCTTGCACTCGAAGATGCGCAGCGCAACGGTGCCGCCGCCGTCCCGCAGGCCGGTGCCCAGGGTCTTGTCCTCGCGCTTCGCGCGGTTGAAGGTGTCGCCGCCCTTGGCAAGGTCGGCGCCGGCGCAGAAGGCCTTGCCGGCGCCGGTGACGATGATCACGCGGACGGCGTCGTCGGCGTCGGCGCGGTCGAAGGCCTCGATCAGCTCGTGCCGCATGGTCGGATTGAAGGCGTTCATGCGGTCCGGGCGCGACAGCGTCAGCGTCAGAATGCCGTCTTCGACCTGATAGTGAAGCGTTTCGAAATCCATGGGTACCTCCTGCAATGCGGACGCCTCTCGGCCAGTAGCCGAGTATAGCAACCGCCGCTTCGGCGTCCGGATGCGGTATCGTGTGCCGGTCGCCCGCTCGGAGGACCTCGATGCGCTACTGTCCGCTCTGTCGTGAGCCGCTGGTGGCCGGCCAGCATGCCGGCCGGGAACGGCTGGCATGCAGCGCCGCAGGCTGCGATTTCGTGTTCTGGAACAATCCGCTGCCGGTGGTGGGTGCCGTGGTCGAGCACGACGGCCTGATCGTGCTGGCCCGCAACGCCGGCTGGCCGGAAGGCATGTTCGGCCTGGTCACCGGCTATCTGGAGCAGAACGAGACGCCGGAGCAGGGGATCTTGCGAGAGGTGCGCGAAGAGCTGGGGCTGCAGGCCGAGATCGTCAGCTACATCGGCCACTATGCGTTCCCGCGGGCCAATCAGTTGATCCTGGCATTCCATCTGCGGGCAACCGGGGAGATCGTGCTCGATCCGGAGCTGGCCGAGATCAGGCGCATTCCGCCAGAGCGCCTGCGGCCCTGGCCCACCGGCACCGGCCCGGCGGTGCGCGACTGGCTGCTGCGTCAAGGGTACCCGGTACCTGAGTGATGGCGGCGGCTGCTCCGGCTCGTGTGAGGATCGCACTGACACCGTGAGAAGCGGCGGCGCGCAGGCCAGCCAGCGTTGCTGTTTCGCATCATGCCGGGGCGTTCTTGCGCTGGATGGACGCAGCCATGGTCGGTTCGGGCGCGGCGGTTTGAGGTTTGTTCCTGCCCGTCAGGCGGGAGTCCATTCGAAGAGGTAAAGGCATGCGCCAATGGAGCGCGGCGCGCTTGCTGCCAATTCTCAGCTGGCTGCCGGGCTATCGCCGGGAGGATGCCGCCGCCGATGCCGTGGCGGCCGTGATCGTTGCCGTCATGGCGATTCCGCAGAGCCTGGCCTACGCCATGCTGGCCGGCCTGCCGCCGCAGGCGGGGCTGTACGCCAGCATCCTGCCGCTGATTGCCTACGCGCTGTTCGGGTCCAGCAGCGTGCTGTCGGTCGGGCCGGTGGCGGTGATTTCGCTGCTCACCGCCTCCGCCGTCGGCGCGGTGGCCGATCCCGGCAGCCCGGAATACCTGACGGCCACCCTGGTGCTGGCTGCTGCCGTGGGCGCCGTGCTGCTGCTCATGGGCGCGCTGCGCCTGGGCTGGGTCGCCAACTATCTGAGCTATCCGGTGCTGTCGGGCTTCATCAGCGCCTCGGCCATCCTCATTGCCTCCAGCCAGCTCACCCATGTGCTTGGCGTGCCGGTCAGGGGGGACGGCCTGGTCGAGCTCCTCGGTAACGCCCTGCGGCAGCTGCCGCAGGCGCACTGGCCGACCGTGTTGCTGGCGGTGGCGGCGATCGTGTCGCTGGCGGCCGCGCACCGCTACGGCAAGACCCTGTTGCAGGCATTGGGCCTGCGGGCCGGGCTGGCCGGGCTGTTGAGCAGCGCCAGCTCGGTGGTCGTGGTGCTGCTGGCCATCGCCATCGTCGCCGCTGCCGATCTGGCCGAGGCCGGCGTTGCCATCGTCGGCAGCATTCCGCGTGCGCTGCCGCCGCTGACCATGCCGGTCCTGGAGCCGGCCCTGTGGCGGGAGCTCCTGCCGGTGGCGGTGATGATCGCGCTGATCGGTTTCGTCCAGTCCATCTCCATGGCGCAGATGCTGGCCGCCAAGCGGCGCGAGCGGGTGGAGGCGAATCGGGAGCTGCTCGGGCTGGGCGCCGCCAACCTGGCCGCTGCGATCAGCGGCGGCCTGCCGGTCACCGGCGGCGTCGCCCGCTCCGTGGTCGGTTTCGCCATCGGCGCGCGAACGCCGATGGCGGGCGTGTTCAGTGCCGTGGGCGTGGCCCTGGTGGTGCTCTACCTGACCCCGCTGTTCCATTACCTGCCGCGGGCGGTGCTGGCCGCCATCATCATCGTCGCGGTGTTGCCGCTGGTGGACTTGCGGGCGATTCGCCGCACCTTCATCTATTCGAAAGCCGATTTCATGGCGATGGCGTTCACCATCGCCATGGTGCTGCTGGCAGGGGTGGAAATCGGGGTAATGATCGGCGTGGGGCTGTCGATCGGGCAATTTCTATGGAAAACTAGTCATCCCCATGTAGCCGTAGTGGGGCTGGTGCCCGGGACGGAACATTTCCGGAATGTGCGCCGCCATACGGTGATCACCAGTCCGCATGTATTGAGCGTGCGGATCGATGAGTCGCTGTACTTCGCCAACGCCCGCCATCTGGCAGACGTCATCTACGACGAAGCGGTTCAGCAGCCGACAGTGCGGCACGTGGTGCTGATGTGTACCGGCATCAACCACATCGATGCCAGTGCGCTGGAGAGCCTGGACGAACTGGTGCTGCGCTTGGCCGATGCAGGCGTCAAATTGCACCTTGCCGAAGTCAAAGGGCCGGTAATGGATCGGCTGGAACGGTCGGAATTCCCTTCCCGCCTGACCGGACGAGTATTCCTGACCCAGTATCAGGCGTTGACAGAGCTGGATGCCAGCGTTGTCGCCCAGGCCAAGGCCGCCTCTTGATCAGGAGTCGCGGCCGCAAACAGCATGGAGCAAGTAGCAGCCAACCTTCAAAGGACTAAGCCTATGGCGAACAAGATCAGAATCGGAATCGCAGGCTATGGCAATCTGGGCCGCGGCGTGGAAGCGGCGGTGACCCGCAGCGCCGACATGGACCTGGTCGGGATCTTCACCCGGCGGCCTCCGGCTGACATCAAGCCCGCAAGCGGCGTGTCCGTGCATGCGCTGGATACCATCGAGCGCTTCCGGGATGAAATCGACGTGCTGATCCTCTGCGGCGGCTCCAAGAGCGATCTGCCGGAGCAGGGACCGGCGCTGGCCGCGCAGTTCAGCACGGTCGACAGCTTCGATACCCACAACAAGATCCCGGAATACTTCGCCGCGGTCGATCAGGCCGCTGCGGCGGGCGGCAATATCGCCATCATCTCGGTGGGCTGGGACCCGGGGCTGTTCTCGCTGAACCGCCTGTACGGCGAGGCGGTCCTGCCGGAAGGGCAGACCTACACCTTCTGGGGCAAGGGCATCAGCCAGGGACATTCCGACGCGATCCGGCGGGTGCCCGGCGTCAAGGCCGGCGTGCAGTACACCATCCCGACCGAGGCCGCCATCGAGCGCGTGCGCGGCGGCGAGCTGCCGGAGCTGACCACCCGCGAGAAGCACCGGCGCGAATGCTACGTGGTGCTGGAGGAAGGTGCCGACGCGGCGGCGGTCGAGCAGGCGATCGTCTCCATGCCGGACTATTTCGCCGACTACGACACCACCGTGAACTTCATCAGCGAGGACGAGCTCAGGCGCGACCACGCCGGCATGCCGCACGGCGGCTTCGTGATCCGCAGCGGCAAGACCAGTGCCGAGCATTCGCAGGTGATCGAGTACGCGCTCCGGCTCGACAGCAACCCGGGATTCACGGCCAGCGTGCTGGTGGCCTATGCGCGGGCGGCTTACCGCCTGCGGCAGCAGGGCGAGACCGGCGCGAAGACCGTGTTCGACATCGCTCCGGGACTGCTGTCGCCGAAGAGCGCCGCCGAGCTGCGGAAGGAGCTGTTGTAGCGGAGTGATTGGGGGCCATCCGGCGCGTTGGTGGAAGCTGACGCGTCGGATGGTTTCGAGGCGCAAGCGCAGCTTCGGAGCATGGGCTGGGAAGCGGAGCCGGCTTTTCCAGCAGGCTCCTTGGCATGCCGGGCCGGGGCGGTCTGTCTTGCCCTTCTGGGTGCCTTGCTTTGATTCGGATCCGCCGAGCGGAGCGCGCTTCCCGGCCGCCGGCGGTCTTGGTGCAGCACGTCCGTGTGCTGTACGAAGACGACCCGCGTCGCTGCGGGTTCCCTTTCGGGCTTTTCCTGGCACCCGATCCAGCGCCCGGCGAGACGAAAGGGCGATTGGAGGGTGCCACTGACGGGGGGGCTCCGGGATTCGGACGGATGCTGGAATCCGAGCCCCTCAGCCCGTCGTCATCCCTCGTTGCTGGCGCCATTCCGCCAGCGTCTTCAGCACCAGGGTCACGATGGCGATCAGCGCCAGCAGGGAGGCGGCGGCGAAGGCGCCGGTGGCGTTGTAGTCCTGGTACAGCAATTCGACGTGCAGCGGCAGGGTGTTGGTGGCACCGCGGATGTTGCCGGACACTACCGATACCGCGCCGAACTCGCCGACGGCCCGCGCGTTGCAGAGAATCACGCCGTAGATCAGCGCCCACTTGATATTGGGCAGCGTGACCCGCCAGAAGGTCTGCCAGCCGCTGGCGCCCAGCGAGGTGGCGGCTTCCTCCTCGTCGCTGCCGCGGGCCTGCATGAAGGGCACCAGTTCGCGGGCCACGAACGGGCTGGTGATGAACACCGTCACCAGGATCACGCCGGCGACATTGAACATGACCTGGATGCCGTGGGCATCCAGCCAGCTGCCGATCCAGCCGCGCGAGCCGTACAGCATCAGGTACATCACGCCTGCCACCACCGGCGACACCGAGAACGGAATGTCGATGAAGGCGTTCAGCAGCCGCTTGCCGGGGAACTCGAAGTGGGTCACCAGCCAGGCGGCGGCGATGCCGAAGCCGGTGCTGACCGGCACCGCCACCGCGGCGGTGATCAGGGTCAGCAGGATGGCGTGCAGCGTATCCGGGTGTGCCAGGTTCTCCAGGTACACCTGCCAGCCGGCGCTGAATGCCTGCGCGAAGATCACGATCAGCGGCACGGCGATGACCAGCAAGGCGCCGATCACGCCGATGCCGATCAGCAGGCTGGCGGCGGTCGAACGGCCGGCGGCGCGGCCTGTGTGACGGTGTCTCTGCATGGTCGTTACTTCCGGCTGTGCCGTGCGAGGTAGCTCTGGATGAAGCTGGCGCCGATCAGCAGCACGAAGGCGGCGGCCAGCATGACCCCGGCCAGTGCCGCGGCCGAGGCGTAGTCGTACTCCTCCAGGCGGATCATGATCAGCAGCGAGACGATCTCGGTTTCGTAGGGCATGTTGCCGGCGATGAAGATCACCGCGCCGAATTCGCCGAGGCCGCGGGCCAGCGACAGCACGAAGCCGCTCAGCAATGCCGGCAGCACGGCCGGCAGGATCACCCGCCGGAAGGTCTGCCAGCCGCTCGCGCCAAGCGTCTCCGCGGCTTCCTCCAGCTCGGGCTCCATGTCCTCGAGCACCGGCTGCACGCTGCGCACCACGAACGGCAGCGTGGTGAAGGCCATGGCCACGCCGATTCCGAGGACGGTGTAGGACACCTGCAGCCCCAGCGGCTCGAGCAGCCGGCCGTACCAGCCGTTGCTGGCGAACAGCCCGCTCAGGGCGAGGCCGGCGACGGCGGTGGGCAGCGCGAACGGCAGGTCGACGAGCCCGTCGATCAGCCGCCGGCCGGGGAACGTGTAGCGCTCGAGCACCC
>JAJUFY010000322.1 GCA_029263635.1 Ectothiorhodospiraceae bacterium
AGGCCGATCCGGATGCGCTGCAGCCGGCCAGTGGCGGTGACCGGCTGGCCGGAGCGCAAGCGGCCGAGATACAGCTGGTCGATGACTGACGCGTCGGGGAAGGCGACCAGGTCCACCACCACCTCGCCGTCGCGCTCGAACGCATTGACGTGGTGGAAGGCGAAGAACGGCTCGCCGCGCGTTGATTTCACCACTTCGCCGCTGTCCTTGTCGACGATGTGGAACACCGTGCCGCGCTCGGGTCGCCAGCGGTAGTTCTCGATGAAGGGCTTGCCGCCCAGCAGCAGCTGGAGCGGGTTCACCACCAGCGGAAACTCCGTGAGGATCAGGTAGCGGCCGCTCATGCCGAAGGAGTGCATGTAGGCCGGCTCCCGAACCGGAATGGAGGCGATGCGCCGGCGCGCTGCCGTATCGGCGTCGATCCCGTAGAGGTGGTACTTGCTGCTCCGGCCAAACTCGAGCAGGTAGTTGTACAGGCGACGGCGCTCGCCGTCGAACTGCGGATGCGCAGTGGTGATCTGGCCGGCGATGTCATCCTGAAAGCGATAGGCACCAAGCGTGTCCAGGCGCTCCGGATCGAAGCGGACCGGAATCGGCGTCTCGGTCAATGCCACCATGCTGTCGCCGAGCCTGCCGGTGTTGACGTTGCCGTTGTCCGTGGGCTTGCGCCGCCTCAGCGGCAGCGCCTTCTGCAGCAGGCTGCGGTCCGGCTCCGTCCCGAACTCGCCCCTTTGGATGCTGCCGTGCTCCATGGCGGCCTGGTACGTCTGCCCGCGCAGATAGCGGTTGGCGTATGCCACCCGCCCGTCGGCGAAGCGGAAGCGATGCAGCATGGCCAGGCCGTCGAACCAATGCCTGTAGGTCTGCGCTCCGACTTCGAAGGCGGCCGGGCCGGTGCGCACGAGGCTGCCGCGCAGCCAGTCCGGCAGGCGGCCGTCGCAGGCCAGTTCGGGCAGGTCGACTTCCTGAGTCAGGGTGGTGAAGCCCAGGCTGTAGGGCGCGCCGCTCATGGCCGTGCTCCTTGCCGGCCATACCCGGCAGTTGCGGATGGCTGCGAGCGCCGCCCGCCCAGCGGCCAGCGCATGACACCGCCGCAGACCAGCGCCCACCAGACGGCGAGCGGCTGGAAGCCGAGCCGGATCCAGTAGTACCACTGGGCTTCCGGCAGGCCGGCGACGTTCAGCCCTTGGATGGCGTTGCGGATGTTGGCCGGGAACACGGCAACGAAATAAACCGCAAGCAGAATGCCGGCCAGGCGCCGCAGGCGCGGTACCAGCAGTCCGAGCGCACCCGCAATCTCGCATAGGCCAGTGAAGGCGACAATGAATGCCGGCCAGGGCACCAGGCCCTGCACCATGGGCAGGTAGCGCTCGGGGGTGAGCAGATGATCGGTGCCGAAAAACAGCAGCGCGGCGACCAGGGCAATCCGCATCCTTGCGACGGAACTGCTCAGTCCTGGGGCGCCGAGCGCATGAGTGAGCCAGGCGATAGCGGTCAGCGAGAGCAGGGCGATGAAGAAAATCATGAGTAGCCTCCTTGCATGTTGACGGGGGAAACATAAGGCTAGAAGTTTCTGATGTCAACATTTGTAAGAGCTAAAGCAGTCCTTGCCGCTGATCGGCGTTAGCTGCGGGCTGCAGGATCGCTGCTGTCCTTAGCTCTGCTCGGCCGCGCGCTGGAGGTGTTGCCGGTCGGCACGGCATACGCCGTCTGGACCGGCATCGGCGCCGTAGGAACAGCCGCCCTCGGCGTATTGCTGTTCCAGGAGCCCGTCAACGCCGTTCGTGCCGGCTCCATCGCTCTGGTGATCATCGGTATCGCCGGCCTGAAGCTGACGTCCGCCTGAGCGATGGAGGCCGGCCCGGCTCAGGCGCCGAGGTCGCCGGCCCGGCTCCACATCAGCCGCAGGCACAGCGCCGGCGCCAGCAGCAGCACGATGAACAGCCAGCGCGCGGCATTCGCCACATCCATCTCGCCGCCGGCGGCCGGCAGGCCGGCGAGGTTCACCGTCAGCCCTGCCAGTGCCGCGCCGAAGGCGGTGGCGCAGAGCTGCACCGTCATGATCGAGGAAGCGGCCAGATCCTGCTCGTCGTCCGGCGCGGCGTGCAGCACGCGCGCAGCCAGGTGCGGAAACGCCAGCCCCACGCCCATGCCGCCGGCGATCAGAGCCAGGCAGGTGAGCGTCAGCAGTCCCCAGCCGCCCTCGCCGGGCCAGGGCATGAGCACCGCGAGCATGACCAGGGAGAGCAGGGACAGCATGGGCGCGCCGCGCAGCGTCGCGATCAGGCGGCCGCCCTGCAGGCCGGAGCTGATGAGCGAGCCCAGCGTCCAGCCGACCGACATCAGCGCGGCGATGTAGCCCGCCCACAGCGGCGAGTGGCCGTGCAGCACCTGCAGGAACAGCGGCGTGAAGATCTCGGTGCAGGTGACGGTCACCGCCAGCAGCGCTGTCATGGCATACAGGGCGCCCAGCGGAGTGGCGACCTGGAAGCTGCCGCGCGGCAGCAGACGCCGCGGAAACCTCTTGCGCCAACAGGTCGGCCAATGCCAGCCCGGCAAAGCCGCCGCTGATCGCCATCACCAACACAATGTTGCGTGGCAGGTCAATGCCAGCATAGTGCGCGGCGCGCGGATTGTCGCCGATCACAGTGATCTCAAAACCCCATTTACTCCGCTGCCAGACAAGCCAAAGGGCAAAGGCCAGCACCACACCCAAGACAATGCCCAGATGGGCAGTCAACCCGCGAAACAAGGGGATGCTTTCGGCAAAATCGGTGAGCCGCGGCAACC
>JAJUFY010000298.1 GCA_029263635.1 Ectothiorhodospiraceae bacterium
CGACGGTGTCCATCAAGTACGCCGCCTTGAGGGTCAGCAGACGGGCCTGCTCGATCTCGATGCGGGAGCGGGCGATGTCCTGCTGCAGCAGGGCGCCATGCTCGACCAGCGGCTTGCCGAAGGCGACCCGCTTGGTGGCGCGCTCGCACATCGCTTCCAGCGCCCGCTCGGCCAGGCCGATCAGCCGCATGCAGTGGTGGATGCGGCCGGGGCCGAGGCGGCCCTGGGCAATCTCGAAGCCGCGGCCCTCGCCCAGCAGGATGTTGCTGGCCGGCACGCGGACGTTATCGTAATGGATCTCGGCATGGCCGTGCGGAGCATGGTCGTAGCCGAAGACGGTCAAGTGTCGGACGATCTTCACTCCCGGCGTATCCAGCGGGACCAGGATCATCGACTGCTGCTTGTGCTTGGGCGCGGTGGGATCGCTCTTGCCCATCACGATCGCGATCTTGCAGCGCGGATCGTTGCCGCCCGACGACCACCATTTGACGCCGTTGACGACGTATTCGTCGCCCTCGCGGCGGATTTCGCACTTGATGTTGGTAGCGTCGCTGGAGGCCACATCCGGCTCGGTCATGGAGAAGCAGGAACGGATCTCGCCGGCCAGCAGCGGCTTCAGCCCGCGCTCCTTCTGCTCCTCGGTGCCGTATACCGCCAGCACCTCCATGTTGCCGGTATCGGGCGCCGCGCAGTTGAACACTTCCGGCGCGATGGGCGAGCGCCCCATCACCTCGCAGAAGTGGGCATACTCCAGGTTGGTCAGGCCGGCGCCGTACTCCTTGTGCGGCGAGAACAGGTTCCAAAGACCTTCCGCCTTCGCCTTGGCCTTCAGTTCCTCCATGATCGGCGGCGTCATCCAGGGATCTTCCTGGGCGGCGTGCTGCTCGCGGAACACCGCCTCGTTCGGATAGATGTGCTGGTCCATGAACTGGAGCAGCTTCTCATGCAATTCCTTGGCACGACCTGTCAGCTCGAACATCGACTCTCTCCTGTTGTTGTACGCTGCCGTCGGCAACGTCCTCCGGCCAGCACGCTGCCGGGCAGAACCTCTGCAGCGCGGGGTAAAGGCTGCTGAGCACACGTGCGTTATGGTGGTGCTGGATCGACAAAGCACCGCCCGACTACCGAGCGAGCGCTCGCTCAAAGACAAGACGAGCCTGCCCGCAGCACCGAAGCAATGCAAGCGTCAATGCAGGCCTCAGAATCTGGCATGGCGGCTCGTGGCCGTCAAGAAATCGGAATATTGTTCTGCATTGCGGAACAACGTGCCCCCGAGACCGGTTCCAGGCCAGCGGGCAACACAGGGGGCAGGAACCCCGGCGCACCAATAAAAAAGGCTGCGGCCTGACGGCTGCAGCCTTTGGAATCACGCCGAGAATCGGCCTTTAGTCGTCGAACAGCTCCGAGCTGCGCACGCGCACGACCTTGCCGTCACGCACGGTGGCGACGTTCATGTCGCCGAGGATGGCGCCGGTCTCGTCGATGCCGTCCATCTCATAGATGTTGTGCTTGGGCGACAGCGCCTTGATCGCGTCATCCAGCTTGGCACGGATCGCCATAGCATCGGTGCCGGTACCGGCCTGCCGCATGGCCTCGATAATCAGGTGCGCGGCGAAGTAGTTGAGGCCGGCCTCAGAGCCCGGATCCGACTTGTGGATCTTGCGGTAGCGCTCCACGAACGACTGGGTGGCCTCGGTACCGTAGTCCACCAGCGGGACGACGCCGACCGAGCCCTCCAGGGGACCATAGCCGCCGATCACCTTGGCCATCTCGTCCATCTTGGCCTGGTCCATGATGATGAAGCCGCCCTTGAAGCCCAGCTCGCGGGCCTGCTTGGCAACCAGCGCGGTCGGCTCGGAAGCGCCGCCGATGAACAGCACGTCAGGCTTGCCGGCCAGAACCCGGCTGACACCGCTGTAGAAGTCGGTGGCCTTGTTGTAGTCCATCGGGTTGTCGCCGACCACCTCGCCGCCCATGGCCTCCCAGGTCGGCACGAACGCCTTGGTCCAGGCCTTGGCGTAGTCGTGGGTGGCATTGGCGATGGCCACCTTGTTGCCGAAGCGCTCCATGGTGATCTTGCTGAACGGCTTCATGTAGCCGAGGAAGGACGGCGGGATCCGCAGGGTCAGCTTGTTGCCGCGCTCGTTCACGGTCGGGATGCTGGTGTACGAGGCGATCAGGAAGCCTTCCCGTTCGTTGAAGGCCTGCAGCGCCATGGTGCCGCCGAAGTGCGGAATGAACACCACCGCAGCCTTGTGCTCCTGGCGCAGCCGCCGGCCGTTGACCGCCGCCTCCGCCGGGGAGTACTTGTCGTCCAGGGCAACGACATTGAGCTTGTGCTTCTTGCCGTTGATCTCGACGCCGCCCTCGGCGTTCACCTCGTCGACCGCCATCTGCAGGCCGGAAAGCGTGTTCTTGCCGTACAGCGCCGCACCGCCGCTGAGCGGGCCGGTAAAGCCGATGTTGATGGTGTTCTGCGCGGATGCCTGGCCGGCCGCCATGGCCAGGCCGAAGGCGATACCGGCCGACAGGCGGCCGACCCGGGTCAGTATGGACATGTTCCTCTCTCCCTTGGTTTTTTTATCAACGTTACGCTGGCAGCAGCCAGCGCCTCCTCCAAGACAATTTTACAAACTGTCTCACTCCTCCCTTTCTTGACACAACCAGCCCAGATGTTCAACCACCGATATAGGCCTTGCGGATCCGGTCATCGCCGAGCATGGTGTCGCGATCGCCGGACATGACGATCTTGCCGCTCTCGATGACGTAAGCCCGATCCGCGATCTGCAAGGCGGCGTAGGCGTTCTGCTCGGCCAGCAGCACCGAGGTGCCGTTGGCATTGATGCGCTTGACCACCTCGAAGACCTGCTTCACCACCAGCGGCGCCAGCCCCAGCGAGGGCTCGTCCAGCAGCAGCATCTTCGGCCGGCTCATCAGTGCGCGGCCGATCGCCACCATCTGCTGCTGACCGCCGCTCAGGGAGCCGGCAGCGTCGTCCTGCTTCTCGCGCAGGATCGGAAACAGCTCCAGGACCTCCTCCAGCGACTTGCGCACGCCCTGCTTGTCCTTGCGGTGCA
>JAJUFY010000471.1 GCA_029263635.1 Ectothiorhodospiraceae bacterium
GGACAGGCCCTGGAAGGCCGCTTTCGTTCGCTCGGAGATACCGGCGAGCGGGCGATGACGCGGCTGCGGCGTTCAGTGGAGCCAGTGAACCCAGCTCTGCGCGCGGTAAACGCAACAGTCGGCGAAATGCGGATGCAAGTTGAGGGCCTGGCCGCGTCGGCTGGGCCCCTGGGCGGCGTGCTCCGGGCCGTGGGGCCGGCAGGCCTGGTGGCCTCCGCCGGGCTGGCTGCGGTTGGTATGGCGACTGCGGCGCTGGTCCGCCACGGCGAAGCGGCCGAGCGGCAGCAGCTGCGGCTGCAAGGTGTCCTGCGTGCAACCGCCTATGCGTCCGGCCAGACGGCGTCCGAGATCGAGCGCATGGCCGTCCATCTCGGACGGGATACGCTGGGGGGCGTCAGCGAGGCGCGGGATGTGGCGGCGCGACTGCTGCTGCGGCCCGAGATCGGTCCGGAGATCTTCGAGCGCACCTTGCGGGTTAGCCAGGACCTGGCGGAGGTGATGGGGCGCGACCTGGCGGGCGCCGCCGAGATGGTGGGGCGCGCCATGTCGTCGCCGACCCGCGGCATGGAGAGCCTGAACGAGGCGGGCATCATGCTCACCCAGCAGCAGCGGGAGCAGATCCGGCTGTGGGAGGAGAGCGGAGAGCTGGCGCGTGCCCAGGCCTACTTGTTGGAGATCCTGGAGCAGCGGGTGGGCGGCACCGGTTCGGCCGCAGCTGGCGGGCTGACGGGTGCGTGGGAGACCCTCAATACCAACATCGCGCTCTATGTCGAGCGTAGTGCTAAGGCATTGGGGATCACCGAGCGCTTGAAGGAGGTGATCGATGTCCTTGGCGAAGGCGCTGGTCGGATGGCCGATGACATGGTGGCCGACCGCAGCGCGCAGGAGATTGAAGCAGCAACTGCCGCGCGCATGCTTGCCGAGAGGGAGCTGGAGCGAGCCCAGCGCGGTGAATTTGATACCCCGGCTGCCCTTTTTGAGGGACGGGATGCTTGGATCGCCTCGCTCGAACAGAATCTAGCGATAGCGGCAGAACGCGAAGCCCGCCTTCTCGCGGAGGCTCGCGAACGCGGGCAGCGGGAGCGCGAAGAGCAGGCGCAGGCCGAAGCCGGCCGCGCGGCCGCCCTGGCGGAGCAGCGGGCGCAGCAGCTGCTGACCATTGAGAAAAAGCTCGAGGATGAGCGGCTGGCCCTGCGCGAGAACGCGGCGGAGCGCATCCGCCAGGCCGAGGCGCGCGAGCTCGAGCAGCTGCAGAACCTGCGCGCCCAGGCCGAGGATCCCGAAGAGCAGGCGCGGATCGATCAGGCGATCGCCGACCGGCGGGCGCTGACCGAGCGCCAGATCGCCGGCCTCACCCAGGCGAGTGAGGAGGCCGCGCGGCGCCGCGCTGAGGCGGAGGCTGCCCGGGCCGCCCAGCAGGAAGAGCGCAACCTGAAGGTGCTCGCCGGCCTGGAGCGGGAGATCGAGCTGCTCGACATCGTGAGCGAGCGGGAGCGCGCACGGCTGCAGGCACAGGACCGTGCCGTGGCGCGCCTGACGGATCCCTCGCCCGAGGCGGAGGCC
>JAJUFY010000348.1 GCA_029263635.1 Ectothiorhodospiraceae bacterium
CGACACGGATCGGCATCATCCCGCGCGACCAGTACCGCTTCGGCTATGGGCTGTGGATCGATCAAGAGACCGGCCTGCTGCTGCAGGCGGAAGTCTTTGGCGAGCAGGGGGCCCTGATCGAACAGCTGATGTTTACCGAACTCCGCATCCTCGAAACCATTCCGGAGTCCATGCTGGAACCGCAGCTGGCCGGCGAGGATTTCAACTGGTTCCCGGAAACGCCGCTGCAGGCGATGGAGGACGCCAGGTCCGGCTGGACGCTCGGTCAGCTGCCGCCGGGCTTCGAGCTGGTTTTGCACGAGCGGCGGCGCCTGCCGGGCAGCGAACAGCCGGTGGAGCACCTGCTGCTATCCGACGGCCTTGCCAGCGTCTCGGTGTACGTCGAGAAGGCCGGGACGGTGGACGGATTCAACGGTCATTCGCAGATGGGCGCGGTAAATGCCTATGGGCGGCTGCTCGATGATGGAATACAGATAACCGCGGTCGGCGAAGTTCCGGCGATCACGGTCGAGGCCATCGGCGAATCCGTCCGTCCCGGGGATTGAAGTTGGACCTTGTCGGCCGTTGCTACGCTACGTCGGCGGGCCAATGGATCAGGAGACAATAAGACATGCGCGGTAGCGTGGAGAAAGCCTGGATTCGGTTCGGTATCGTCGCGCTGCTGGCGTTGACGGCGCTGCCGGCGCTGGCGCTGCGGGCGAACCTGCCGGACTTCACCGGGCTCGTGAAGGAAAACAGCCCGGCCGTCGTGAATATCAGCACGACCCAGAAGGCCAGCCCGGAATCGGCCGGCCTGCCGGGGCTGGAGATGCTGCCCCAGCTGCCGCCGGATCATCCGCTGCGCGATTTTCTCGACCGCTTCCGCGGCGGGCCCGGCAGTCCGCCCGAAGGGCTCGACGCCCAGTCGCTGGGTTCCGGCTTCATCATCTCGCCGGACGGCTACATCCTCACCAATTACCATGTGGTGCGTGATGCCGATGAGATCGTGGTCCGCCTGAGCGACCGGCGGGAATTCACGGCCGAGATCATCGGCTTCGATGAGCGCAGCGACCTTGCCCTGATCAAGATCGACGCCGCGGACCTGCCCGTGGTCCGCTTTGGGCAGTCGGCCGAACTGGAAGTCGGGGAGTGGGTGCTGGCCATCGGTTCGCCGTTCGGCTTCGAGCATTCCGCGACCGTCGGCATCGTCAGCGCCAAGGGTCGCAGCCTGCCGCGCGAAAACTACGTGCCCTTCATCCAGACCGACGTCGCCATCAATCCAGGCAATTCCGGTGGCCCCCTGTTCAACCTCGACGGCGAAGTGGTCGGCATCAATTCCCAGATCTACAGCCGCACGGGCGGTTTCATGGGGCTGTCGTTCGCGATCCCGATCGAGCTGGCGCTCGATGTGGTCGACCAGCTCAAGACCACTGGCCGCGTCGCCCGCGGCTGGCTGGGTGTCCTGATCCAGGACGTGACCCGCGATCTGGCCGAGTCGTTCGGAATGAGCAAGCCGACCGGCGCGCTGGTCGCGCAGGTCATGCCCGGCAGCCCGGCCGAGAAAGCCGGCATCCGGGTCGGCGACATCATCGTCGCCTACGATGGTCAGGATATCGACACCTCGGCGATGCTGCCGCCGCTGGTCGGCCGCAGCAAGATCGGCAAGACCGTTCGGGTAAAGGTCGTCCGCGACGGCAAGCCGCGGCTGCTGCAGGTCAAGCTGGCGGAGCTGCCGGAAGAGGCCGACGAAGCGATGCTGCCGGGGCCTGTCCCGCAGCGGCAGGAAGGCTCGGCCAACCGCGTGCTTGGCATCACCGTCGCCATGCTGACCGAGGAGCACAAGCAGGAACTCGGCATTGAGGAAGACGGCGTGCTGGTCACCCAGGTCGGCTCGGGTCCCGGTCGCGACGCAGGACTGCTTCGGGGCGACGTGATTACCGCCATCAACCAGAAACCGGTACGGACCCCGGCCGAGCTGCGCGACGCGCTGGAGAACCTGCCTGCCGGCAAATCGGTGCCACTGCTGGTCGTGCGCGATGGCGGCCCGCGTTTTCTGGCCCTGCGCATTCCGAAGAAGTAGCCGCTTCTCCTCGACGCGGTCGGCTGCCGCCGACGCGCGAGTTTCAAGGCAGCCTGCTAGAATGGGCGCGCTTTCCCGCCGGGAGAGCGCGCCGTAGCGTTTCGCCGCCGCGCACAGCAAGTTTTTTAGGACCGCATGGACCGTATCCGCAACTTCTCCATCATCGCCCATATCGACCACGGCAAATCCACGCTGGCCGACCGGCTGATCCAGGTCTGCGGCGGCCTGTCCGACCGCGAGATGGCCGAGCAGGTGCTTGATTCCATGGATCTGGAGCGCGAGCGCGGCATTACCATCAAGGCGCAGAGCGTGTCGCTCGATTACAAGGCGCGCGATGGCAATACCTACCAGCTGAACTTCATCGACACCCCCGGCCACGTCGACTTCTCCTACGAGGTTTCCCGCTCGCTGGCGGCCTGCGAGGGCGCGCTGCTGGTGGTCGATGCCTCGCAGGGCGTGGAGGCGCAGAG
>JAJUFY010000304.1 GCA_029263635.1 Ectothiorhodospiraceae bacterium
GGGCCGATCAGCAGCACGTTGCTCTTGGCGATCTCGACCCGATCGCCGCGGCGGTTGTGCGCCAGCCGCTTGTAGTGGTTGTAAACGGCGACGGCGAGAACTTTCTTGGCGTGCTCCTGGCCGATCACGTACTGATCGAGGTGCGCGTGGATATCGCGCGGCTTCGGCAGATCGCGAATGGCGCCGAGCGCTGACGCACCGAACTCCTGCTCGAGCAGATCCGTGCAGTCCTGAACGCAGAGCTCGCAGATGTAGGCGGAAGGACCAGCGATGAGGGCGCTGACGTCGTCTTCTGCTTTCCCGCAGAAGGAGCAGAACAGGGATCCGTCGGTCTGGACCGAGCTGTCGCGGTGGTTTCTGCGGCTCATGTGCTCATCTCCAGCGCCGCGGTGGTAGCAATTTCCGTAGACCACCTGGCGACTGCCGTGGGGCTGAGCAGGATGCGCGCTCCGTGCGGACCTGCGGGATTAGATGCTGGGTGAACGCGTTGGTCTTGCCAGTATCTATAACAGCGGCAGGCTGTTCCTTCTACTTTAGGTTCTGGTCACGGCCTGCTGCCGTGAGCCTGCTCTTCCGAGTATGGCAAGCACCGCCCGAGAGGCTGGTGATATAGTTCGCAAAAACACGCCTGGAAAGACGTCATGCCGATCGACCGCAAGCTGCTGGACATCCTTTGCTGCCCCGCCACTGGCGTGCCGCTCGAGCCGCTGCGCCGGGACAGCCTGGCATTGCTGAACGACCTGGTTGCATCCGGCGAACTCCGCTATGTGAACGGCGACCAAGTGGAGGCGCCGCTGCAGGAAGCGCTGATCACCGAAAACGGCGAGCGCATCTACCGGGTCGACGGCGGCATCCCCATCATGCTGGAGGAACGGGCCATTGCCGGCCATGTTCTCAAGAACGGCTAGTCCGTCGCCTCGATGACCATTGCCGAAGCCCTCGAATGGGCGGTACGGCGATTGCAGGAGGCTTCCGACAGCCCGCGCCTGGACGCCGAGGTGCTGCTCGCCCACGCGCTCGGCACCGCCCGCAGCCATCTCTACGCCTGGCCCGAGCGCGAGCTGGATGCCGCGGCGGCACAGCGCGCCGAAGCGCTGATCGGGCGACGCGCCGAGGGCGTGCCGGTCGCCTACCTGACCGGCCGGCAGGAATTCTGGTCGCTGCCGCTGGAAGTGAACGAGGCGACGCTGATCCCGCGTCCGGAAACCGAGCTGCTGGTGGAGCTGGCGCTGGCGCGCCTGCCGGCGGCGGCCCCATGCACCGTGCTCGATCTCGGCACCGGCACCGGCGCCATCGCGCTGGCGATCGCCAGCGAACGGCCGCTGGCCGCCGTCACGGCGGTCGATGTCAGCAGCGAGGCGCTGGCCGTGGCTCGTCGCAACGGCACGCGGCTGGGGTTGGCAGTGGAGCTGCTGCAGGGCGATTGGTACGCTCCTGTCGGCGACCGGCGCTTTCACCTGATCGCCGCCAACCCGCCTTATATCGGCGCCGACGAGCCCGAGCCGGCACAGGGCGACCTGCGCTTCGAGCCGAGGCTGGCGCTGATCGCTGAGGATGACGGCCTGGCGGCGCTGCGACACATTGCTGCGCAGGCGCCATTGCACCTGGAGTCCGGTGGCTGGCTGCTGGTCGAGCACGGCTACCGGCAGGGCGCGGCCTGCCGCGCGCTGTTCGCGACCGCCGGCCTGCATGATGTAGCCACCGCCCGCGACCTGCAGGGCCACGAGCGGGTAACGCTGGGCCGCTGCCCGGGAACACAGCCATGAGAGACGAACAACTGCTCCGTTACAGCCGGCAGATCATGCTGCCGGCGATCGACATCGAGGGCCAGCAGCGGCTGCTGGAAAGCAAGGCGCTGATCGTCGGGCTGGGCGGGCTCGGCTCGCCTGCCGCGATGTATCTGGCGGCCGCCGGCGTCGGCGAGCTGGTCCTCGCCGACTTCGATACCGTGGAGCTCTCCAACCTGCAGCGGCAGATCGCCCATGACACCGGCAGCCTGGGCCGGCTCAAGGTGGAATCCGCGGCAGAACGGCTGCTGGCCATCAACCCCGAGATCAAGGTCACCCCGCTGGCGATCCGGCTCGACGACGGCAACCTGCCGGAGCTGACGGCGGGAGTGGGCGTGGTGCTGGACGGCTGCGACAACTTCGCCACCCGTCTTGCCGTCAACGCCGCCTGCGTGCGCACCCGCACGCCGCTGATCAGCGGCGCGGTGATCCGCCTGGAAGGACAGCTGGCGGTCTATCGGCTCGACCGCCCCGGCGGGCCGTGCTACCGCTGCCTGTTCCCCGCCGGCGACGACACCGCCGAAACCTGCAGCGAGACCGGGGTGATCGCCCCGCTGCCCGGGGTGATCGGCAGTCTGCAGGCGCTGGAGGCCATCAAGCTGCTGGCCAGCGGCGAATCCGGCCTGGACAACCAGCTGCTGCTGTTCGACGCCCTGCGCACCAACTGGCGCCGGCTGAAGATCCCGGCAGACCCCGAGTGTCCCTGCTGTGGCGGAGGAGAGCAAGGATTGCTCGGGTAAAGGCCCTGTGCAGCCTCAATGCCGGGTCGTCGGCACCTCCGGAGAGGTATCGCTGGCGAGGAAGATCTGTTCGACATCGACCCGGTCGAAGCGGTAGCCCTCATTGCAGAAATCGCAGTGCACCTCCACCGCGCCCTGCTCCTCCAGCACTGCCCGCACCTCCTCGCGCCCCAGCGAACGCAGCACCTCGCCGACCCGCTCGCGCGAGCAGGTGCATTCGAAGTGGAACGGCACCGGATCGAACAGGCGAATGTCCTCTTCGTGGTAGAGACGGTGGATGATGTCGGCCGCGTTCAGCTGCAACAGCTCGCCGTCGGTGATGGTCTCGGCGAGGGCTTCGGCCCGGGCCCAGGCGTCGGCATCGGCCGTTTCGCCCGGCAGCCGCTGGATCAGCAGGCCGGCTGCACACTGGCTGTCGGCCGCCAGCCAGATCCGGGTCGGCAGCTGCTCGGAGTTCTGGAAATA
>JAJUFY010000197.1 GCA_029263635.1 Ectothiorhodospiraceae bacterium
GGCCAATCGGTCCTTACTAGTAAGAAATTACTAGTAAGTCTTGCCAAGCTCCCGATGAAACCCTATGCTGCCCGTGTTCACGCCCCAACGTCGTGCCCGGCGAGGAACCGCAACACGATGAGCAAGAGCAAATCGGCCAAGTACCAGCGCGCATTCCGGGAGCGCATGCGCCGCGAGGGACTGGTGTCGAAACTGGTGTACATCCGCCCGGAACACTCGGCGCAGCTGGCGCGGGTGGTCAAAGCCCTGCAACGGCCGGGCGCCAAGGTTTTCGTCTCGAGCAACCGCACAGGAGCCTCTCAGACCATGGCAACTTCCCAATGGACGACCACTGCGCTGTTCGACGCCCTGCAAATGTCCGAGCTGGTGACCAGCGGTCAGGCTTCCATCGAGCTGATCCAGGGCGCGGAGCCCGTGATCGCGGTAACCATGCACGAATACGGCGATCTGCCCATCGAACTCGCCGCTTCCGGTGAGCAGCTGTTCTGCTCCACGCCCCTGTGGGACGAGGAGCAGGTACGGGACAAGGCGGCCTTCAACGAGGCCCTGCTGCTCATCAACCCCATCAATCCCCTGTCGAATTTCGGTCTCGTGCAGCGTGAGGACGGCGGCCGGCAGTACATCGTGTTCGGCGAACTGAGCACGCAGTCCGACCTCGCCCAGGTGGTCGAGGAAATCGAAGTACTGGCACGCAACACCCTGGAAGCGGCGGAAGCGTTCGCCGAGGACTTGATCAAGTAAAGCGGTTCACCCGGAGGATCACCCATGAGCCAAGGCATTCTTTCCAAGATCTGGACCGCGATCCGCGGCGGCGCCACTGAAGCCGGTCAGAGCATCATCGATGCCCAGGCCATCCGCATTCTCGATCAGGAGCTGCGCGATGCCGATGCCGCGCTGCTCAAATCGCGCGACGAGCTGACCAAGATCATGGCCAAGCGCAAGCTCGGCGCCGACGCGCTTGCCGCCCGCCAGGACAAGCTCAAGGAATACGAAGGCTACGCCCAGCAGGCGCTGGCGCAGAACAATGAGGAATTGGCGCTGGAGATCGCCACCAAGATCGCCGAGCTGGAAACGGAAATCGCCGAGCAGCAGGGCCTGATCGACAGCTACGACAAGAGCATCGCCACCATCCGCAAGTCCATCGCCGACGGCGAGAAGCAGGTGGGGCGGCTCAAGGCGCAGGTGGACCAGGTCAAGGCGACCGCCGCGGTACAGAAGGCCCAGGCCTCCATCGCCGCCCGCCATGCCGGCGCCAACCGCACGGTCAGCAGCGCGGTCGAGTCGCTGGAGCGCATCAAGCAGCGCCAGGCGGAAACCGCCGCCCGCATGGAGGCTGCCGAGCAGCTGGCCAACGAAGGCGGCGACGCCGACCTGCAGGCCAAGCTCAAGGCCGCCGGCATCGTGCAGGAGACCAGCAGCGCCAATGCCGTCCTCGAGCGGCTGAAGAAGCAGCGGCAGAACAACGGCTGAGCAGCAGCCTGCCTGCCGCTGCGCATCAGCGGCGGCGGGCGGCCTCGGAGGATTCACGGCCATGTTCGACTTTCTCAGGCGGGCCATCCGGGCCGCCCGCCATGAAACCAAGCCGGCCGCTCCTGCCAGCCCGGCAGCCGCGACCGGCCTGCGCCGCGGCGGCTTCGTGGCGGTCGACAGCCTGCCGTTCCGGCTGCAGGCCGGGCAGTTCGCCTTCGTCGCGCCGGAAGGATCTCAGCGGATCGAAGCCTACGGCCGGGTCGATCTCGGCGCCGATGCCGAGCTGCACCGCTACTACCTGAGCGACGACAGCTGGCTCCAGGTCAACACCACCGCCGGCAGTCTCGACGAAATCAAGCTGTGGCGCTTTGCCGATACCCGCCACCCGGCCACCCGCGCCGACTTCGACCGCTGGCTGGAACGCGGCAGCGAGCTGGGGCGGCGCAGCGTCGATTTCGCCGGCCGGCGCTACCGGCGGGTCTGGGGCGACAGCGCCGACTGGGCGCCGCCGGTCTGCTTCGACGAGCGGGTCTACACCCGCTCGGATACCATCCCCGAGTACACCACGACCCACCACTGCATGCTGTTCGAGCGCGAGGTGGAGAGCATGGGACGCATGGAATACCTGCTGATCTCGGCCGAGCTCACCGGCGAGGACTACAGCGTCGTGTACAGTGTCGGCGTCGATACCTCACTGGCCGATCTGACCGTCACCTGACAGCCAAGGAGTTGTTGCAACGATGAATCCGGCGACCTATCTGGCCGGCCTGCCCGCCTTTCTCGCCTACTTCGCGGTTGCCGTGGTGCTGCTGGCGGCCTTTGCCTACCTCTACACCCACAGCACGCCGCACAAGGAATGGGCGCTGATCAAGGCCAACAACCCCGCGGCGGCGACCGCGTACGGCGGCAGCATCATCGGCTTCGTGCTGCCGCTGCACAGCGCCATTTCCAACTCGGTGAACCTGATCGACTGCGTGCTGTGGGGCGTCGTGGCGCTGGTGGTGCAGATCGCCACCTTCCTGGTCCTGCGGCTGCTGATCCGCGACCTGCCGCGCCGCATCCATGATGGCGAAATCGCCTCGGGAATTTTCGTCGCGGCGCTGTCTATTGCGGTAGGCATCCTCAATGCCGCGAGCATGACCTACTGAGGTAAGCATGAAACGCAGCAAGAGCATCGGACTGTCGCTGATGGGCACGGTCCCCTTCCTGTTGACCGCCTGCGACCAGGCCACCCCGCCGGCCGCCCAGGGGCTGCAGCTGCCCGCCTACGGCAGCGTCGACGAATGCGTGCAGGCCGGCATCTTCACTCGCCAGGCCTGCGAGGACGGCATGCAGGCGGCGCAGCAGGCCCATCTGGCCGAAGCGCCCCGCTTTGACAGTGCCGCCGACTGCGAGCGGCAGTACGGCGCGGCCAACTGCCAGCTGGTGCAGACCGGCAGCGGCAGCTGGTTCATGCCGGCCATGGCCGGCTTCATGATGGGCCAGGCGCTGGCCAACAACCGCGGCTACTACGGAGGGATGTACCGCGGCGAGCCGCTGTACCGCGACCGCCACGGCCAGGGCAGCTGGCGCACCGCCGACAACCGGCCGGTCGCGCAGCCGGACAAGGCCATCTCCCGCTCGCGCGGCGGCTTCGGCTCGCAGGCCGCCGCCCGCGGCTCCTGGGGCAGCTGAGTCGACCGCAGTGCAGCGAATCAGCGCCACCGAACGGCCGGGCTGGCGGGAACTGGCAGCGGAGCTGGGCTTTCACTTCCACACCATCGACGGCGCGCCGTACTGGGACGAAAGCGCCTATTACCGGTTTACCCTGACCGAGATCGAGCGGGACCTGGAAGCGCCCACCGAAGAACTGCACCAGCTCTGCCTGGACCTGGTGGACCGCGCGGTGCGCGACGAGGCCCTGCTGCGCCGGCTGTCCATCCCTGAGCCCTACTGGGACTACATCCGCCGCAGCTGGCTGGACGGCCAGCCGCACATCTACGGCCGCATGGACTTCGCCTACGACGGCCGCGGCCCGGCCAAGCTCTACGAGCTCAACTACGACACGCCGACCTCGCTGTACGAGAGCGCCTTTTTCCAGTGGGTCTGGCTGGAGCAGTGCCTGCAGCAAGGCCTGCTGCCGGCCGGCGCCGACCAGTTCAACTCCATCCAGGACGCCCTGATCGCGGTGTTCGAACACCTCGGGCCGCGGCTGCCCGGACCGCTCTACTTCGCCGCGGTGCGCGACTCGCTGGAGGATCGCGGCACCATTCTCTACCTGCGCGACTGCGCGGCACAGGCCGGTGTCCCGACCGCCCTGATCGCCATGGAGGAGATCGGCGCGAGCGTCGACGGCCGCTTCACCGATCCGGAGCACACCGTCATCCGCGCGCTGTTCAAGCTCTACCCGTGGGAGTTCATGTTCGGCGAGGAATACGGGCCGCTGCTGCCGCGCGCCGATACGGTGTTCTTCGAACCGCCCTGGAAGGCCATCCTCAGCAACAAGGGCGTGCTGCCGCTGCTGTGGGAGCTGCACGAAGGCCACCCCAACCTGCTGCCGGCTTACTTCGACGACACGCCCGCCGCCGAGCTGCCACCCGGCTGGGTCCGCAAGCCGCTGTTCTCGCGGGAAGGCGCCAATGTCACGTTGCGCACTCCCGACGGCACGCTGCTGGCCGAACCCGGCCCCTATGGCGACTCGCCTTACATCCGCCAGGCCTTTCATCCGCTGCCGGACTTCGCCGGCAACTATCCCCTGATCGGCAGCTGGGTGGTTGCCGACCGCGCCTGCGGCATCGGCGTGCGCGAGGACGACTCGCTGATCACCAAGGACAGCGCCCGTTTCCTGCCGCACATCTTCGTCGACTAGAGGGCCGCAGGACAGCCCGCTGGGCGAGCCGGCAGCATCTTCGCTATCCTTGCGGGATTGCACCGACGCTGTTTCCAGACCTTTCCGGCGCTCTCCGGCATACGCCCCGGTCAGGCCTTCTCACGGTGCCGCCGGAACAGGCACATGTTCCCGCCTTGAGGGGCCGCAAGGCCTGGAAGCACCATGCATTGCGGTGCATGACGTGCCCCGAGCGCATGAGGAGGAACAGGGATTGCCCACCATCAAAGACGACACGTGGCGCAAGCTGCGCGACGAAGTCCAGGCCCTGGCCGGCCAGGAGCCGCTGCTGGCCAGCTACCTGCACGCCACGGTGCTCACCCATGCCACGCTGGAAGACGCGCTGTCCTACCTGCTCGCCGGCAAGCTGGCCTCGCCGGACC
>JAJUFY010000388.1 GCA_029263635.1 Ectothiorhodospiraceae bacterium
ACACCATGATCGCCTTCGTCGCCCCCGAGCGGCTGCAGGCCCGGCCGGCGTGACCTAGCCGACTCGGCATGTCTGCGTAGGAGCGGCGTCCCCGCCGCGATTCTAGCGAAGCTCGCGGCCGTCATGCACTGCAGCCGGCGCAATGCCGCCTCTTCTGTAGGAGCGGCCCCTGGCCGCGAATTATGGTCGTCCCCACTCGCCCACGGCCCCGCTCCCGCGAGGGGAGAGGGGGGGGGAAGCGGGCGGCAGGCGGCCGCTGTCAGCCATGCCAGGCGTCGAGCATGCGCTCCAGCAGCTCCTGGAGGCGCTGCTGCTCTGCCGCGCTGAGCGACCGGGTAAGCGGCGCCAGCGCCTGATGCCCCTGCGCCCGCAGGCGGGCTATCAGCTCGGCTCCCTCGCTGGTCAGGAAGATGTCGACGGCCCTGCGGTCTTCCGCATTCGGGGCGCGTGCCACCAGTCCCCGTTTCTCCGCCCGGGCGATGAGCCCGGACACCGTCTGTTTTTCCAGCCCGAGGTGGTGGGCGAGCTCCACCATCCGCAGGCGGCGGTCGTGCAGGATGCCCAGCAGGCGGATCAGCGTCAGGGACAGGTCGTTTTCGGCGCCGATCCTGTTGAGCACGGCCATGGTCACGAAGGCGACCGGCACCAGTGCGTCGAGCAAGCTTTCGCCGGCAGCGGGAGTTTCGTTCTGTTTCTGTGTTGACATGGTTCGTATTGCGTATCAATATAGTACGTGTTACGAACATATTAGCTGCTTGCCGCCGACTCGTCCATTGCAAGGATCGCTCTATGAAATCCGCTGCCACGGCCTCATTCGACCAATCACCGCGTCATGCGGTCGGTATAGGGGCGGGCCGATATGCCCGCCGCCAAAGTGCAGGTTCCGGTCGCGGCGACTGTCGTATTGCGCGCCGCAACAAAAATCCAGTAGCATTCCCAGCCACTGACCGACCGGTCGGTCGTTCCGGTAGAGGCCGTCCCAGAGCCATGGAAACGCAACCGCCAGAGACCTCCGCAACCGAAGCGGTAGAACGCATCCTCGCCGCTGCCGAGCGCCTGTTCGGCGAGCGCGGCTTCAATGGTGTCTCGACGCGTCTCATCGCCGACGCTGCCGGCGTCAGCAAGGCCAATGTCTTCCATCATTTCACCAGCAAGCTGGCGCTGTACGAGGCGGTGCTCTCGCGCGGCGCCGAGCGTTTCAAGGCGCTGCTGCTGCAGCTGACCACCGATGACCGGCCGCTGCCGGAGCTGCTGGAAGACTTCAGCCTGCAGCACCTGCAGAACATGTTCGAGCACGCCGGCACCTTTTCCCTGTTTCTGCGGCAGCTGCTCGATACCGGCGCCGGCGCCGAGCGCACGCTGATCGAAAACGTGCTCGAGCAGAGCTTCGACCTGCTGGTCGACAGCTTCGCAACGCTGAAGGCGCAGGGCCGGCTGGCGGACGGCATCGAGCCCCGCACGCTGGCGCTGACGCTGGTCGGCAGTCATCTGAGCTTCTTCCTGCTGCGCAGCATGCTGGCCCAGCGGGGCGAGCTCGATGACCTGGAGGACAGCGTCGACACCTTCAGCCGGCAGGTGGTCGACCAGCTCATCGGCGGCATTGCGCCGGCCGCATCCGCATCCCGGAATCACGAGAAATAACGCTCATAAGGAAACCAGCCATGCGTTCCAGACTGCCGATATTGGTGTTGAGCATGCCGTTGCTGCTTGTCGGCTGCGGCCAAGGGGAGGAACCAGCACAACAGGCCGCCCCGGCAGAGCGGGCGACCCGGATCACGGTGGCGCGTGCCGAGGCCCGCACGGTGGAAGTCACCGACAGCACGGTCGGCGTGATCGAGTCGGAAGGTGCGCCGACCATCACCGCCGAGGTCAGCGGCCAGCTCACCAAGGTGCTGGTCGATATCGGTCATGCCGTGCAGCAGGGCGACGTGCTGGCGGTGATCGACCCGGCCTCCTACCAGTTCGCGCAGAGCGGCGCCGGCGCCGAAGTGCGGCGCCTGCAGGCGCTGATCGAGCAGCAGCAGCGGCAGGTCAAGCGCTACCAGCAGCTGGTGCAGGAAAACTTTGTCAGCCAGGCGGCGCTGGAAGAAGCGCAGGCGCAGCTGGCGGCGCTGCGCGAGCAGCTCGCGCAGC
>JAJUFY010000146.1 GCA_029263635.1 Ectothiorhodospiraceae bacterium
ACAAGCATGGGGTCAGCGTGCTGCTGATCGAGCACGACATGCACCTGGTCATGGGGGTATCCGACCGCATCGTGGTGCTGGACCAGGGGCGGGTGATCGCTGCCGGCCGGCCGGAGCAGATCCGCCGTGATCCGGCGGTGATCAAGGCGTATCTGGGGGAGGCGTGATGCTGACATTGCAGGACGTACATGCGGCGTACGGCAGCGTCGAGGCCTTGAAAGGGATCAGCCTTGAGGTCCGGCAGGGCGAGATCGTCACCCTGATCGGCGCCAACGGCGCCGGCAAGACCACCACCCTGATGAGCATCTGCGGCGAGCCGGCTCCCCGGAGCGGCTCCATCCGCTTCGAAGGCGAGGAGATCAGCGGCCTGCCGACCCCGGTGATCATGCGCCGCGGTCTCGCCATCGTGCCGGAGGGGCGGCGGATATTCCCGGCCCTGACGGTCGAGGAGAACCTGGCGCTGGGCGGCTTTCACCAGAGCGCCGAGGAGCGGGCGGCTGCCGAGGAAGAAATCTACGCCCTGTTTCCCCGCCTCAAGGAACGCTATCGCCAGCGCGGCGGCACGCTGTCCGGCGGCGAGCAGCAGATGTTGGCGATCGGCCGGGCGCTGATGAGCCGCCCGCGCCTGCTGCTGCTCGACGAGCCGTCGCTGGGGCTGGCACCACTGGTGATTGCGCAGATCTTCGAGGTGCTGGAGGAGATCCGTCGGGCCGGGACCACCATCTTCCTGGTGGAGCAGAACGCGCATCGCGCCCTGCAGCTGGCCGACCGGGCCTACGTGCTGGAAAACGGCAGGATCGTGATGAGCGGGGAAGGGCGCGAGCTGCTGGCGAACGACGAGGTCAGGCGGGCGTATCTGGGCGCCTGATGCCGTCGGGCGGCCATTTCCGGCGGACCCCGTTTCCCCTCGCTGTCCCTCTGCTCTCATTGCGAGCAGGCGCAGCAACGCGCAGCGCGAGCTTTGGCGAGCAATTCCATGCTGACGAAGTCCCACCGGTCGGTGCTTCGTGAGTGCGAGATTGCTTCGCTTACGCTCGCAATGACAGTGGCTACCGAGTGCCGGTCTTGGGACCACCATCCTGCCGTCATCGCGAGATCGCCTCGCTGACGTTCGCGATGACGGCGTGCCGCTAAGGACAGCCTGCCTGCACCGGCGGTACAGGCGGGCGCGATCAGTCTTCTATGCGACGCAGCACCAGCGTGGCGTTGGTGCCGCCAACGCCGAAGCTGTTGGTCATGACGGTGCGCAGGCCGGCGTGATCGACCCGGCTGGTGGCGATGCGCATGCCCTCGGCCTCGGGGTCGAGCTGCTCGATGTTGGCGGAGGCGGCGATGAAGTCCTCCTGCAGCATCAGCAGGCAGTAGATCGCCTCCTGCACGCCGGTGGCACCAAGCGAGTGGCCGGTCAGGGACTTGGTGGAGCTGATCAGCGGCAGCTGGTCGCCGAACACCTCGCGGATCGCCTTGAGCTCGGCGATGTCGCCGACCGGCGTGCTGGTGCCGTGGGTATTGATGTAATCCACCGGCCCCTGCACCCCGTCCAGCGCCTGACGCATGCAGCGCACCGCGCCTTCGCCGGACGGTGCCACCATGTCGTAGCCGTCGGAGGTGGCTCCATAGCCGATGATCTCGGCATAGATCTTGGCGCCGCGGGCCTTGGCGTGCTCGTATTCCTCGACCACCACCATGCCGGCGCCGCCGGCGATGACGAAGCCGTCGCGCTCGGCGTCATACGGCCGCGAGGCGCGCTCCGGCGTCTCGTTGTACTTGGAGGACAGCGCGCCCATGGCGTCGAAGCACATCGCCATGGTCCAGTTCTCTTCCTCGCCGCCGCCGGCGAAGACCACATCCTGCTTGCCCAGCTGGATCAGCTCCACGGCATGGCCGATGCAGTGGGCGCTGGTGGCACAGGCCGAGGTGATGGAGTAGTTGACGCCCTTGATCTGGAACGGCGTCGCCAGGCAGGCGGAAACGGTGCTCGCCATGGTCTTGGGAACACCGTACGGACCGACCCGGCGCACGCCGCGCTCGCGCAGGGTGTCGGCAGCCTCGACCAGATTGGTGGTGGAACCGCCGCCGGAACCGGCGACCAGGCCGGTGCGGGTGTTGGACACCATCTCTTCCGTCAGGCCGGCGTCGCGGATCGCCTGCTCCATGGCGACATAGGCGTAGGCGGCCGAGTCGCCCATGAAGCGCCGGGCCTTGCGCGGTACCAGCGCATCAAGGTCGATATCGATGACGCCGGCAACCTGGCTGCGCAGCCCGCGCTCGGCGTATTCCGGCTTGAAGCGGATCCCCGAGCGCCCCAGGCGCAGCGATTCCGTCACGGTGGCGGCGTCGTTGCCGAGGCAGGATACGATTCCGATGCCCGTGATGACAGCTCGTCTCACGATTCAACTCCTAAGGTCTGTGCCGTCACGATGGCGGCAGCCGATGGGCTGTGCCCGCCTAGAAAGGAGAATACCTGTCGCAGGTTACGCTCCGGAGAGTGCGGCCGGGTCCTGAAACAGCCCGACCTTGAGGTCGCTCGCCTTGTAGATGTCCTTGCCATCCACCGCCAGCGTGCCGTCGGCGATGCCCATGACCAGCTTGCGGTTGATGAGCCGCTTGATGTCGAGGGTGTACGTGACGAGCTTGGCATCCGGCAGAACCTGACCGAAGAACTTGACCTCGCCGCAGCCGAGGGCGCGACCCTTGCCGGAATGGTCGGTCCAGGCAAGAAAGAATCCGAGCAGCTGCCAGAGCGCATCGAGGCCCAGGCAGCCAGGCATGACCGGGTCGCCAGGGAAATGGCACTCGAAGAACCACAGGTCCGGCTTGACGTCGAGTTCCGCAACCACCTGGCCCCGTTGGTAGGCTCCGCCGGACTCGGATATATGGGTGATCCGGTCGAACATCAGCATGTTCGGAGTGGGCAGCTGAGGCTTGCCTGGCCCGAACAGCCTGCCGTAGCCGCATTCGATGATTTCTTCCCGGTTGTAGCTGGCTTTCTGTGTCATTCCTATTCCTGCGATTGACGGCGGCTGTAAATCCTGCGGCCATCGTGATTCATGACGGTAGCGGCGCCGCTCCTGCAGCGCCTCATCCGGCACGCGCGCATAGTAAAGCACTGCGACGCCCGGGTCATCCTGCATGGGAGACAGTGAGGCGGGTATCGCAGATCGCGAGCAGACTGTGGACACGGTCCGGTTCCTTCAACCCATGGTTGATTAGACTGGATTTCCGAGCCGTACGCCCCCATCTGCTGCGTAATCCTATGTCAAACCTAATAAGAACACAGATTCTGCTGCTGGCGCTGTTGCTCCTGCTCGGTCGGGCCGGAGCCGCTGTGCCCGCGCTCGAAGAGCAGCGGCAGCGTTTCGCGGAACTGCGCGAGCGGATCGAGCAGGGGGCGGAACTGGACGTGCAGGCCGAGATCGCGCAGCTGCGGGGTTATGTGCTGGCGCCCTATCTCGAATACTTCTATCTGCAAAAGCGGCTGACAGCCAGCCCGCCCGAGCGGATCGCGACCTTCCTGGGCAAGCACCGCAACCTGCCGGTAGCCGGCCTGCTGCGCGAGTCCTACCTGCGGCAGCTGGCCCGGCAGGAACGCTGGGCCGAGTACCGGGTCTTCTACCAGCCGACCGCCGATGCCGAGCTGCGTTGCTACCACCTGCGCGCCAGCATCGCGGACAAAGAGCCGGACCCGGCCTGGTTCGAGGAGGCAAAGTCGCTCTGGCTGGTTGGGCGTTCCCAGCCGAGCGCCTGCGACCCGGTGTTCGACGAGCTTTACAGCCGCGAGGCGATCAGCGCCGATCAGGTATGGGAGCGGGTGACGCTGCTGATCCAGGGCGGCAACGACCGGCTTGCCGAGCGGTTCAGCGCGCATCTCGACCCCGCCCGTCGGGAGTGGCTGGAGTACTGGCTGCGCGCCCATCGCCAGCCGCAGGACGTGCTGGCACGCCCCGGCTTCCCGCTGGTCGGCCCGTACGCGGTGCAGGTGATCAGCCATGCCCTGCAACGGCTCGGTCGCAGCGACCAGGAGCTGGCGATGATGTTCCTGGAGCGTTACGGCCAGGAGAAATTCCTGAGCCCTCGCCAGAAGGCCGAGCTCGCCCGCCACATCGCCCTGCACGCAGCCTACAGCCAGGATCCGCGGGCCCTGGGCTGGCTGGATGCGCTGCCGCCCGAGGTGGTCACCGACAATGTCCGCCTCTGGACGGCACGCATGGCGCTGCGGAACCAGGACTGGCCGCGGCTGCTGCAGGCCATCGCGGCACTGCCCGACCGCGAGCGCAACGATCCGCAGTGGACCTACTGGCGCGCGCACGCGCTGGCCGCTATCGGGGAGCGGGAAGCGGCGCAGACCGAGTTTGCGCTGCTCGCCATGGAGCGAAGCTATTACGGCTTCCTGGCGGCGGACCGCCTGGCGTTGCCCTATAACCTCAAGCATGTGCCGACCGCGGTGGCCAAGGACACCCTGGCCCAGGTGGCCGCCAAGCCCGGGATTGTCCGCGCCCGGGAGTTCTTCGCGCTCGGCATGATGCCGGAGGCCCGGCGGGAGTGGGCGGCGGCCGTCGCCCGCCTGAACCGGGCCCAGCAGCAGCAAGCGGCGCTGCTGGCGCTGGAGATGGGCTGGTACGATCGTGCCGTGGTGACCGCCAACCAGGCCGGGCTGAATGACGACCTCAACCTGCGGTTCCCGACGCCGTATCGCGAGCAGGTCGAGCAATACAGCCGCCTGAGCCGCCTGGATCCGCACATCACCTACGCCATCGTCCGCAAGGAGAGCGCCTATCGGCCCGACGCCGCTTCGCCGGTCGGCGCGCTGGGGCTGATGCAGGTCATGCCCCAGACCGGCCGCCAGGTGGCCAGTCGTCTGCGGGTCGAGCTGCCCGCCGGAGGGCTGCTCGACGTCGACACCAACCTCAAGCTGGGAAGCGCCTATCTGCGCGCCATGCTGGACCGCTACAACGGCAATCTGGCGCTGGCCGCGGCCGCCTACAATGCCGGTCCGCACAAGGTCGCCGACTGGCTGAACCGGAACGCCGGCCTGCCGCCGACGGTCTGGATCGAGGCGATCAGCTACTACGAGACCCGCGAGTATGTGAAGTCGGTACTGGCCTTCGCCGCGGTGTTCGACTGGCAGCTCAACGGCGAACCCGGCCGGCTGTCGAACTATCTGCAGCCGTTCGGGCGCGAGATCACCTGCGTGACGACAGCCGAGCAGGGCAGCTGTCAGTCGTCGATGATGTAGTCCTCCAGCGGCGCATCGCCGATATCGAGCTCGGAAATCGTGCGGCCGCGCACCGAGATCCCGGCCTCGTGCACGGTCTCCGGATCGCCCGATACCAGCGGGTGCCACCAGAACAGCGGCTTGCCTTCGGCGACCAGCCGGTAGGCGCAGGTTGCCGGCAGCCAGTCGAACCAGCGGATGCCTTCCGGTGTCAGCAGGGTGCAGTCCGGCACCATGCGGAAGCGCGCGGCGTAGGCCCGACAGCGCCCGCTGTGGCCGTCCAGCAGGCGGCAGGCGACATTGGTCTCGAACAGCTCGCCGGTCGTGTCGTTGCGCAGCTTGTGCAGACAGCAGTTGCCGCAGCCGTCGCAGAGCGACTCCCATTCCTCGGGCGTCATTTCCTGCAGCGTCTTGGTCTCCCAGAACGGCCGCGCAGCCTGGCCCCGCGGCTCCTGTATAATCCCGCGGTTTCGCATCGAGTTACCCCGCACACATGAACTCACTGGAAAAAGACATCGCCCGGCGGCGGACGTTCGCGATCATATCGCACCCGGACGCCGGCAAGACCACGCTCACCGAGAAGCTGCTGCTGTTCGGCGGCGCCATCCAGATGGCGGGCACCGTCAAGTCGCGCAAGGCCAAGGCCTTCGCCACCTCCGACTGGATGGAGCTGGAAAAGCAGCGCGGCATCTCGGTCACCTCCTCGGTGATGCAGTTCCCCTATGCCGGCCGCATCAT
>JAJUFY010000223.1 GCA_029263635.1 Ectothiorhodospiraceae bacterium
CAGGCGCCGGCGCCGGCGGCCTCGAACACCCGGGTCGCCGGCGAGTAGCCGTAGCGGGCCATGCTCTCGCGGGAGATGTTGAGCACTGCCCGCGGGCTGGCGTTGAAGGCGTTGTGGTCGCCGGTGTAGACGTGGCCGACATAGTCGACGTTGGCCGGCCGCGGCCTGTCGTCCCAGCCGCTGCCGCCGAGCAGGAAGCGCCGCTGCGGCAGCGTCGCCGCGGCCTTGAAGAAGAATTCTTCGACCCGCGCCTCGCGGTCCGGCAGCCGGTTGCCGAGAAAGCCCAGGTCGGCCGCGTAGCGCGGATCCGGCTCCACCGGGTGGTGTGAGGCCGTGTCCAGCGCGTTGTAGATCGGCACGCACCGGCGGGCGCCCAGCGCCGTGTAGGCTGCCACCACCGGCGCGCCGCCGCCGTAGGTGAGGATCAGATCGTAGCGCGGGATCAGCGGTCGGAAGGGGTGGTCGGGGTGCTGCTGCAGCCGGTCCAGCGTGGCTGGCGCGTCGACGTCCCAGAACGCGATCAGGTTGCCCGGCCGTCTGAGGGCGAGCGCCTCCGCTTCCAGCAGCGCGTCGAACACGCCGACGCCGCTGGTCTTGATGATGACGTCGGCGTTGCGGGCGTCGTCCAGTGCCGCCCGCAGGGCTCTTTCCTCGGCTGGGTACACTACCACCCGCGCCCAGTCCGGATCCTCGATGTCCCGATGCTGCTGCCGGCTGTAGGCATCCGGCTCGTAGAAGGTGACACGGTGGCCGCGTGCGTGCAGGTTGCGGATCAGGCCACGGTAGTAGGTCGCCGCTCCGTTCCAGTAGGCCGAGACCAGGCTGGAGCCGAAGAAGGCGAAACGCATGCCCCGGGTCATGCGGTCGCCTCCTTGAGCAGGTCGCCGCTGAGCGTTTCCGCGATCGCCAGCAGCTCGTCCACCCGATGGGCGCAGGTGTGGCGCGCCAGGATGGTTTCCCGCCCGCAGGCAGCCAGCTCGGCGGCCATGGCGGGATCGTTCAGCAGGGCGCGCATGTGGCTGCACATCTCGTCGCCGTCGCGGGCGACCAGGAAATCCTTGCCCGGCGTGAACAGGTTTTCGCTGTCGTCCCAGGGCGCGCTCACCAGCGGGATGCCGCAGGCCAATGCCTCGAACACCCGGATGGTGGGAATGCCGGGCAGCTTCTCGACATACGGGCGGCGCGGGACGTGTACCGTCAATTTGTGGCGGGCGAATACCTCCGGAGCTCGGAAGTTGGGCAGCCAGCCGCCGTAGGCGATGCCGAGCTCGGCCAGCGCCTTAAGCGCATGGTCCGGATAGCGCACGCCGTGTACCGTGGCATCCAGGCCCAGCTCGGCGATCGGGCCGAACAGGAAAGTGCGCAGTTCCTCGCCGCGCTCGTCGTCGCCCCAGTTGCCGATCCAGACCAGATCTCCGCTCTTCTCCAGCTCCGGCAGCGGCCGGAACAGCTCGACGTCGGCGGCCTCGTGCCAGGTCCAGGCGTTGCGCGACCAGCCGGCCTGGACGTAGACCTCGCGGACCGCTTCGCCGAAGGCCAGCACGCCGTCGTAGGCCGACAGGTCGTAGCGGGCGATGCTGCCGCGATCGGTTACCGAGCGGTGATGGGTATCGTGAAACAGCAGCCGGTAATGGCTGTGAGCGGTGCGGTGGCGGCCGATGCGCTGGACCAGGTCGTGGTCGTTCCATTCGTGGACGATGACCAGCTCGGCGTGTTCCAGCGCCTGGTCCAGGTCCAGGCTGTCTGGGTCGTAGAAGGTGCTGTCCAGCCCCGGATAGGCGCGGTAGAAGTCGGCGATGGCGCGCTCGTCGTGATCGCGCCGGAGGTTCTGCAGGCTCCAGCCGTCGCTCGGCTCGTAGACAGCGACGCTGTGCCCGCGCCGCTGCAGCTCGCTGACGATGCCGCGCAGGAAATGGGCGTTACCGTGGTTCCAGTCGGACAGCAACGAGTGGTAGAACATCACGATGCGCATGGTCGGTCTCCTTGTGGCTCGCGCCTCACGGCGCTTCGTTCTTCCTTGAGTTGTCGGTAGGTGCCTCGGTAGCCCCCGATCATGGCCTCGGCCGAGTAGCGCCGGGCACGGTGCCGCGCCCGGTCGGCATAGGCATGCCGAAGTTGGTCATCTCTGCATAGCTTCGTCAGGGTGTGGCGCAGCCCCTCCTCGTTCCATGGTTCGACGAACAGCGCGGCCCCGTCCCAGAGTTCGCGCAGGCTGGGAATATCGCCCAGCACCAGCGCGCAGCCGGCCAGCGCCGCTTCCAGCACCGACAGCCCGAACGGCTCGTAGCGGGCCGGCAGGCAGTAGATGGCCGCTTCGCCAAGCTGCCGCGCCAAGCCGGCCTGATCGAGCCGCCCCAGCAGCGACACGCCGGTCAATGCCGGTTCGCCGCCGTCCGGGTGCCGCTGTTCGCCGGCCAGCAGTACCGGGTAGGGCAGCGACGGCGCGACGGCGGTCAGCAGGCGGATGTTCTTGGCGTCGTCCCACAGCCGGCCGGCGCTCAGGATCCGCGGCTGCTTGGCCCGCGGCCGGAAGTCCTCCGGCCGCCGGCCGTTATGGATCACCCGGGCGCTGCGGAACGGCCCGTAGTAGCGGGCCGCGTCCACAAGCATCGCCATTGTCGGCGCTGCCACCAGGTCCGCACCCCGCAGTCCGCGACGGACCACCTCGCGGTAGCGGTTCCAGCGCGATTCGGGCAGGCAGCCGCGGACGGCCTGGTGCCACGAGTACACGCAGGAGTGCGCCACCACCAGGCTGGGCGCCGGCCAGTCGAGCGCGCCGTGGGCATAGTGATTGAGGTGCACCACGTCCGGCTCGACCGTGTCGGCCAGTGCCAGCAGCCAGCCGGCCGCCCGCTCCAGATCCGTCCAGGGCGATGCCATCCATTCCAGGCGCAGTGCCGAGTCGTGCACCGTCAGGCCGGGAATGGCCGCCACCGCCTGTCGCTGGTCGGCGCTCAGCCGGCCGCCCATGGCGGCGACCACTACTTCGTCGCCGGCCTCGATGAGGCCGCGCGCCAGTTCCAGCGTATAGTTCCAGACTCCTCCGACCGTGTCGGCGCTCATGAAGATGCGCATGGCGCCGGCCACCATTACAAGGCCAGCCGCTGATCGGCTGGCTGCCGATCGACGACGTAGGAATTCAGCAGCCAGCCGTGCAGCCGGCGAATGCCGTCGACGGCGTCGACCTGCGGCTGCCAGCCTACGGCCTGCTGCAGCTTGCGGGTGTCGGAGCAGTAGTAGCGCTGGTCGCCCGGGCGCCAGCCGGCGAATCGCACCTCCGGCGCGCGGCCGGTGAGCTGTTCGATGGTGTCCAGCACCTGCAGCAGGCTCACCGTATTGGCCGGGCCGCCGCCGACGTTGAAGGCCTGGGCGGAGAGATCCCCGATCCGCCGCTCGATCCGGAGGAAGGCGTCGACCAGGTCCTCGACCGCCAGGATGTCGCGCACCTGCTTGCCGTCGCCGTAGATGGTGATGGGTTCGCCCTTCAGGGCCCGGATCAGGAAGTGCGCGACCCAGCCCTGGTCCTCGGTGCCGAACTGGTGCGGGCCGTAGATGCAGCTCATGCGCAGCACCGCGGTCTGCAGGCCCATGTGGCGGGCGTAGTCGAGCACATACTGGTCGGCGCCACCCTTGGAGCAGCCGTAGGGACTGTGGAAATCGAGCTCGCGGCGCTCGCCGATGCCGTGCGCGCGTATCGCCGGGTCGACCGGCTGGTAGCGGTCGCCGACCGATTCGAGCGGGATGTCCGGCAGGCTGCCGTAGACCTTGTTGGTGGACGAGAAGATCACCGCCGGCGGCCGCCGCTGCCGGCGGGCGGCCTCCAGCAGATTGAAGGTGCCGCGCAGGTTGATGTTGAAATCGCGCTGCGGGTCGTCGAGGCTGGTGGTGACCGCCACCTGCGCCGCCAGATGGAATACCTGGCTGACGCCGTCCATGGCCGCTTCCAGCGAGAACACATTGCGCAGGTCGGCCGGCGTGAACTCGAACTTGTGCTTGTGGCGGGCCCGCAGCCATTCGAGGTTCTGCTCTACCCCCGGGCGGGAAAGATTGTCGAGGATGCGTACCGGCCGGCCGTTGCGGATCAGCCGGTCCACCAGGTTGGTGCCGACGAAGCCGGCGCCGCCGGTCACCAGCACCAGGTCGTCGCGGCCGGTCAGCCAGCCGACCGGGTGCGCCCACTCGCGGGCCTGCCGCACCCCGGCCAGCCCGCGGCTCTGCCAGATGCGGTACAGCAGCTTGTGCTCGCCGCTCTCAGTCCTGATGCCGAAATGGTAGTCGCGCGGATCGCGGTGGAAGCC
>JAJUFY010000294.1 GCA_029263635.1 Ectothiorhodospiraceae bacterium
AAGCTTGCCGGCCTGCTGGGCGTCGATCAGAGCCTGCAAATTGCTGCCGTTGCCGGAGATGAGGACCACCACCGGCAGAGGAGTGCGTGGCTGCATCAGCCCTCCTGGAAGAGGACGGCAGGCAGATCAGGCTGAGCGGTGACCATCTCGCCGATGCGCCAGGCCTGCTCGCCGGCGTCGCGCAGGATGGCGAGCGCCTGTTCCGCATCGTCGGCGGCGACGGCGATCACCATGCCGACCCCGCAGTTGAAGGTGCGATACATCTCAGTCGTTGCTACCCGGCCCTGCTGCTGCAGCCACTGGAAGACCGGCGGCCAGCTCCAGCTGCGCGTATCGATGCGCGCCGCCAGGCCTTGCGGGAACACCCGCGGCAGGTTTTCCGGCAGCCCGCCGCCGGTGATGTGGGCCAGCGCCTTGACCTTGATCTGGCTCAGCAGGCGCAGCACCGGCTTGACGTAGATCCGGGTCGGCGCGAGCAGGTAGTCGCCGAGCGGCTTGCCCTCCAAGGGCTGTTCCAGGCTGGCGCCGCTGACCTCCAGGATCTTCCGTACCAGCGAATAGCCGTTGGAATGAGGCCCGCTGGAGGCGAGCCCGATCAGCACGTCGCCGGCCTGCACCCGGCTGCCATCGATGAGCTCGTCCTTCTCGACGACGCCGACGCAGAAGCCGGCGAGGTCGTAATGCCCTTCGGCATACATGCCCGGCATTTCCGCCGTTTCGCCGCCGAGCAGGGCGCAGCCGGCCTGCCGGCAGCCCTCGGCGATGGAGCTGACGACGGTGGCGGCGACGTCGACATCGAGCCGGCCGGTCGCGTAGTAGTCCAGGAAGAACAGCGGCTCGGCGCCCTGTACCAGCACGTCGTTGACGCACATGGCGACCAGGTCGATACCGATGCCCTGGTGGCGGCCCGTGGCGATCGCCAGCTTCAGCTTGGTGCCGACCCCGTCGGTGCCGGAAACCAGCACCGGCCGGCGGTAGCGGTCGACCGGCAACTCGAACAGCCCGCCGAAGCCGCCGAGCCCGCCGAGGACGCCAGGGCGCCTGGTAGTGGCGACATCGGCCTTGATGCGTTCCACGAGCGACTCGCCGGCATCGATATCAACGCCAGCGTCGCGGTAGGTCAAACCCGGATCGGAAGGATCGGTCACGGCGTGCTCCTGGGCGGAAAGGCGGTTATGGTAGCGGCGGGGCCGGCGGAAATAAACGACGTGCTATTTTAAGCCGGGGCACGTTGCCGGAACACCCGCGCCGCCCAATCCTTGGACTACGACACCACCTCAGAACGAGCCGCCATGAGTCATCACCGCAAGCTGAGTGCGCTGGTCGCCCTTTTCCTGCTGTTCGCGCTGTCCACGGCGGGAGCCGCGGACAGCGCGCTAACCATCCGCATCCCGGTCGAGAGCCAGCAGCCGGAGGTCAGGGAACAGGCCGTGACCAGGGCGATGGCGCAACTGCTGATCCGCCTGACCGGGCGCGACGATGCCTCGCAAGCGGAGGCCGCCGCGCCGCTGCTGGAGCAGCCCGGACGGTTCCTGCAGCGCTATCAGTATGAATCGCAACCGGGTCAGCAGCTGATCCTGTCGATGCTGTTCGACGCAGGCGCGATACGCCGCGCCCTGGCCGAGCGCGGAATGCCGACCTGGCGCGCCGATCGGCCGCCGGTGCTGGTCTGGCTGGCGCTGGAGCAGGGCGGCAGGCGGCTTTTGGTGGGCGGCGAAGACGGTGCCGAAGTCCGGGCACAATTGCAGGAAGCCGCGGCGCGGCGCGGCGTGCTGCTGCTGTTTCCGCTGATGGACAGCGAAGATCAGCAGCGCATCAGCCATGCCGACGTGTTCGGAGGCTTTACCGATCGCGTTCGACTCGCCACCGAGCGCTATGGGACGCCGCTCATGGTCATGGGGCGCATGTACCGCGACGGCGGCGGCTGGGTGGCGCGCTGGACTCTGAGCGGCAACGCCATGCAGTCGGCCTGGATTACCTCGGGCGCCTCCGGCGCGGAAGCGCTGGACGCTGCAGCGGCGGAGCTGGCCGTGCGGCTGGCTACCCGCTATGCAGTGATTCCGTCGGCTGCCGACGCCCTGCAGCAGCTCAAGATCCGGGTCGTCGGCGTCGGCAGCCTGCGCGACTACGACCGTCTGGAGCGCCGGCTGCGGGCCGTCAACGGCATCGCCGAGGTGCGCACGCTGGGACTGGAGCCCGATACCGTCACGCTGCAGCTGACGCTGCAGGCGGCGCCGTCCCGAGTGCTGGCCCTGCTCAGCCAGGACCGGCAGCTGATCCCGCTCATCCTGCCGGAGATCGACAGCGGCCAGCAGGTGCCCGAGTTCCGACTAGTTCCGTGAGACCGCGCGATATTCCGAACCTGATCAGCATCTTCCGGCTGCTGCTGGTGCCGCCGGTCGTGCTGCTGATCCTGGCCGATCAATACCTTGCCGGCCTGGCGCTGTTCTTCATCGCCGGGCTGTCGGACGCGGTAGACGGTTTTCTCGCCAAGCGCTACAGCTGGACTAGCGAGCTCGGCGGCTTTCTCGACCCTCTGGCCGACAAGCTGCTGATGGTCGGCGCGGTGCTGGCGCTGGCGAGCAAAGGGCTGATTCCGCTCTGGCTGACGGCCCTGATCGTCCTGCGGGACGTGATCATCGTCGGCGGCGCCCTCGGCTACCTGTTCTTCATCGGCCGGTTTCAGGCCGAGCCGACCCTGATCAGCAAGTTCAATACCGGCGTATTGATCGCGCTGGTTCTGGCGGTGATCGCGGTGCAGGCTTTCGGCTGGTCGTTCCAGCTGCAGCCGCTGTTTCTGCTGTGCGGCCTTACCTCCATGGTCAGCGGCGGCGATTACGTGGTCCGCTGGGGGCGGCGGGCGCAGGCAGGCAGGCGGCGCTGAACCGCGTCCTGCTACGGCAGGAATTCGTAGCCGAAAGTGATCTGATAGGCGATGTCCTCGGGGCGGGCACCGGGCGCGGGTTCCCAGTCGTAATCGCCGTTCACCTGCACGGTCCCGGTGATATGCCGCAGTAGCGGAAAGCGGATGCCGGTCTCCGTATGCAGGAGCACGTCGCCGGTGTGTTCCAGGCCGAACAGAATCTCGTGCCGGTGAAACAGCGTCGGTCCCAGGGCGAGACGGTG
>JAJUFY010000090.1 GCA_029263635.1 Ectothiorhodospiraceae bacterium
CGGTTGGCGCTCGTCTCGCGGTGGACGGCGCAGCCGGCATCCGGCCAACAGGCCAATGCTGGCGTAGCTTCGGATTGCGGGCCACCATAGACCGAAACCGGGATGGCGGGAAGCGGCTCGTCATTGCCGCCACTGCGACCGTCTTCGCTTCAAGAGGCTTTCCATGCGCAAACAGGTCTACTTCGCCCACGGCAAGGAAAGCGGCCCTTGGGGCCGCAAGATCCAGGCACTCGCCGCGGTGGCACGCGCTCAGGGCTTTGCCGTCGAGAGCCCAGACTACACCTTTACCCACGACCCGGATGCCAGGATACGCCACCTGCTTGGCCTCGCCCCGTCTGCCGACTGCCTGGTGCTGGTCGGGTCGAGCATGGGTGGCTACGTCTCCGCCGTCGCCAGTCAGGCCCTCGCGCCAACAGGACTGTTCCTGCTGGCGCCGGCCGTGTACATGCCCGGCTACGAAGCCGAGCCGCAGCCACGGGCAGCGCGGCTGGAAATCGTGCACGGCTGGCATGACGAGGTGATACCGGTCGAGCACGCGATCCGGCTGGGCCGGCGCCACCACGCCCGGCTGCACCTGCTCGACAGCGGCCACACCCTGAATGACCAGATCCCGTATCTGGAGCACCTGTTCCGCCGTTTCCTCCAAGAGGTTGAGGAAGCTGCCGGCACCGCAAGCTGACGCCCGCCAGCCGCCTCCCGGGTGGCGGGTCGCCAGAGGCAGCGGGATATGCCGCCTGAGCGCGGCTATCATCACCGGATCGTCCGTGTGAACGGCGGCGCTGCAATGGAGCGATTGCATGGCGAACGCGATGAGATCCGTCTTCCTCGGCTGGCGCGTAGTGGCTGCCGCGTTTCTGGCGCTGTTCGTTGCCTTCGGCGCCATGTATGCCTTCGCGGCCTTCTTCGCCGAACTGGAACGCGAGTTCTCCGCCAGCCGGGCTGATGTCTCGCTGGTGTTCTCGCTGGCCGGCTTTCTCTACTTCGCCGTCGGTGCCGTCAGCGGCACTCTCGCCGACCGGGCCGGCACCCGGCCGGTGGTGATGGCCGGCTTTGTACTGCTGGCAGCCGGCCTGCTGCTGGCCGCCCGGGCCGAGTCCCTCCGTGCCGTGTATCTGTTCTATGGCCTGGGTGTCGGACTGGGCGTGGGCTTCGTCTATGTGCCGGCGCTTGCCGCCGTGCAGCGCTGGTTCGACCGTCGCCGCGGCCTAGCGTCCGGCTTCACGGTGGCAGGCATCGGCGCCGGCACCCTGGCAATGCCGCCGCTGGCCGGGCTGCTGATCGCGCAGGCGGGCTGGCGCGACACCTACCTCCTGCTGGCCGGGCTGGTCCTCGTGCTCGGCGCGATCGCCACAGCAATGCTGGAGCATTCACCGGAGCAGCGGGGCCTGCCGCGCGATGGGCGGCCCACGCCGGCCGTACAACCTCCGGCAGGCCTCGGCCTGCGCGAGGCGCTGCGCAGCCGGCCGTTCTGGCTGCTCTACCTGGCCGGCGTCTGCACCTCGTTCGGTATGTTCATTCCTTTTGTCCACCTGGCGCCATACGCCATCGATCAAGGGCTGTCGGAGCGTTTCGGCGTCCTGCTGGTCGGCCTGGTGGGGCTGGGCAGCATGATCGGGCGCTTCGCGCTGGGCGGCACGGCCGACCGCATTGGCCGCAGGTGGGGAGTCGGGCTGATGTTCAGCGGCATGGCCGCGATGCTGCTGCTCTGGCTGGCCGCCAGCGGCCAGCTGGCGCTGATCGTCTTCGCCGTGCTGTTCGGCACCTTTTACGGCGGCTACGTTGCCCTGATTCCGGCATTGACCGCCGATTACTTCGGCAGCTATCGCGTCGCCGGCATCATCGGCTGCCTGTACACCGGAGTCGGCATCGGCACGCTGTTCGGCCCGACGCTTGCCGGCCTCGCCTTCGATCTGGCCGGTTCCTATACGATCCCGATCACGGCCGGCGTGATCGCGAACCTCGCTGCGCTCACCTGCATCGCCGTCATCGAGGAACCGGGACGTTTCCGCGCCGGCCAGGCCTAATCACCGGCCTTCACCGGCTCCCACGGCAGGCGGACCACGAAGGTCGCGCCGCTGCCGGGCGCGCTCTCCACGTCGATGCTGCCGCCATGCATCTCGACGATCTGACGAACGATGTGCAGGCCCAGGCCGAGCCCGGCCTGGCCGCGCTCGGCGTCGATGCGCTCGAACGGCTGGAAAATGCGCTGCCGGTCCTCCGGCGAAATCCCAGGCCCCTGGTCGCTGACCCGCAGCTCGACGGCATCCGGCTCGCAACGCAGATGGACATGCACCGCACCGCCGCCATGGCGGGCGGCATTGGAAAGCAGGTTGGAAATCACCTGCTCGATGCGAAACCGATCCCAGCTGCCGACCGCGCCGTCCGGACAGTCGATGCTGGCTTCGCAGCCGGCCTCATCCAGTAACGGCAGGAAGCGCTCCAGCACGTCCTTGATCAGGGCTGTCATGTCGAAACGCTCGGGCCGGATCTCCAGCTTGCCGCTCTGGATGCGGGCAACGTCCAGCATTTCATCCACCAGCGGCACCAGCCGTTCCACCTGCCGCTCGAGCTGGTCCAGCAGCTGGGCGCCCTCGGCGACGCCCGGCAGCGTGAAATGGTTGCCAAGCTTACGCTTGGCCATCGACAGCTGCAGGCGCAGCACCGTCAGCGGCGTGCGCAGCTCGTGGCCGGCGATGCTGATGAAGCGGTTGCGCACTTCCAGCGCATTGCGGGCGGCTTCCTCGCTCTTTTGCAACGCTTCCAGCTGCTGCTTGAGAATCTGGCGCTGCTGGTAGAGTTCGACGAACACCCGCACCTTGCTTCTGACCACATGGGCGCTCAGCGGCTTGAACAGGAAATCGACCGCGCCGGCCTCATACCCCTTGAAGACCCGGGCCTGATCGGGGCCGTCGGCGGTGACGAAGATGATGGGGATGGACCGGGTACGGGCGGCGCCGCGCATCAGCTCGGCCAGTTCAAAGCCGTTCATCCCCGGCATCTGCACATCGATCAGGGCGAGCGCGAAATCATGCTCCAGCAGCAGCTCCAGCGGCTCCCCGGCCAGCAGGGCAGCCAGCGCCACCAGGTTTTCCTCTCTATCGTCGACGAGCAGACACTTAGCCGCACTCATCCCGTCACCCCCGCATGGCGGCAGCCGCCGCAGGCATCATGGCAGCGATTGCATGCACCGCCGTCATCGCTTCCTGAAGATCCGCGCGTCTTGGCTGATCACTTCGAACTGATCCTTGTGGTCCGATAACAGCACCGTCTCCTTGGCCCCCAGCCCCAGGAACCCCTGCCGCACCAAGGCATCGTGAAACAGGCTGAAGGCGCGGTCCTGCAAGCTTCTGTCGAAATAGATCAGCACGTTGCGGCAGGACACCAGATGCACCTCGGCGAACACGGCATCGGTGGCCAGGCTGTGGTCGGCGAACACCACATTGCGGGCCAGTGCCGGGTCGAAGCGCACCGAGTCGTACGCAGCGCTGTAGTAATCGGCCAGCGAGCCACGGCCCCCTGCAGCACGGTAGTTGCCGCTCGCCTCGCGCACGGCATCGGCGCGATAGATACCCTGCCGCGCCGTTTCGATGCTGCGCGGATTGATATCGGTCGCGTAGAGTACGGTCTTGTCCAGCAGTCCTTCCTCCGCCAGCACGATGGCCAGCGAATACGCTTCTTCGCCGGTACTGCAGCCGGCTACCCAGATCTTCACCGACGGATAGGTCCGCAGGTATGGCACCACGTGGCGGCGCAAGGCCAAGAAGTAGGCCGGATCCCGGAACAGCTCGGTGGTAGGCACCGTGAGGTAATCCAGCAACCGCGGGAACAGCGCCGGCTCGCGCAGCAGCCGCTCCTGGAGCTGCGACAGGCTCCTGCACTGGAATTGCTCCTGCGCCCGGGCCAGTCGCCGCCGCAGTGAATGCCGCGAGTATTGCCGGAAATCGTACTGGTAACGCTGGTAGATGGCCTCCACCAGCAGCTCCAGCTCGATCTCGAAGATCCGCTCGGCGTCCACCGGGTACCGCCCTTAGAAACTGCGGCGCGACGACAGCCAGACCCGCAGCAGCGACAGCAGCCTGTCCAGCTCGATCGGCTTGGCGAGGTAATCGCTGGCGCCGGCTTCCAGGCAGCTGTCCTGGTCGTCCCGCATGGCCTTGGCGGTCAGCGCGATGATCGGCAGCTTCCGGAAGCGCTCCTGGGCGCGGATGGCGCGCATCGCCTCATAGCCGTTCATCTCCGGCATCATGATGTCCATCAGCACCAGGTCGATGTCCGGCGCGGTATCCAGCTTCAGTAGCGCCTCGCGGCCGTTGCGGGCGATCTCGATGATGGCGCCATGCGGCTCCAGAGCGCTGGTGAGCGCGAAGAGGTTGCGGACGTCGTCGTCGACCAGCAGCAGGCGGGCGCCTTCCAGCACTTCCTCGCGGCTGCGCAGCTCGCGCAGCATTTTCTGCCGCTCCGGCGGCAGTTCGGTCTCGACCCGGTGCAGGAACAGGGTCACTTCGCTGAGCAGCCGCTCCGGCGAGCGCGCGCCCTTGACGATGATGCTGCTGGAATAGCGGCGCAGCCGTTCTTCCTCCTCGCGGCTGAGATCGCGGCCGGTATAGACGATCACCGGCGGGTAGGAGTAGGGCGAATCCGTCTTCGAGAGCTCTGCCAGCAGCTCGTAGCCCGACATCGCCGGCAGGCTGAGATCCATCACCATGCAGTCGTAGACATTGCTCGACAGCCGCTCCAGCGCCTCCTCGGCCGAGGCGACCGACTCGATCTGCACATCCTCGCCGGCGATCAGGCTGACGATGCTCTCGCGCTGGGCAGGATCGTCCTCGACCACCAGCACCCGTTTGAGAGTCTGCTCCAGCCGCTGCTGCAGAGCCTCGAAGGCCTGCACCAGCGCATCGCGCTTGACGGGCTTGAGCATGTAGCCGACCGCGCCCATCCGGCGCGCAGTGGCGGCAAAGTCCTCGACCGACACCACATGCACCGGGATGTGGCGACTGGCAGGGTCAGACTTCAGCTGTTCCAGTAGCGCCAGGCCGCTGTGGTCGGGCAGCCGGATGTCCAGCACGATGGCGCTCGGCGCGTGCCGGACGATCAGCGCCTGCGCCTCCTCCGCGGTCGGCGCGACCAGCCCCTGGAAGCCCATCTCGCGCGCGAGGTCGAGCAGGATCTTGGCAAACGCTTCGTCATCCTCGACGATCAGGATGCGCCGGCCCGGCGTGCCGGCCTGCTCACGGTCGTCCTCGAACGAGAACGAGACCGCTGCGGTGCTCGTCGGTGCCACATCCGCCCCCGCCGTCTCGTCCACCAGCTCCGCTTCCGCCCGTACCGGCGCCGGGACACGCTCGCTGGGAGTCAGCGGCAGGAACAGGGTAAAAGTGCTGCCCTCGCCCGGAGTGCTCTGGACACTGATTTCGCCGCCGAGCAGCTGCGCCAGCTCGCGGGAAATCGACAGCCCCAGCCCGGTGCCGCCAAACCTGCGGCTGATGCTGCCATCACCCTGGTGAAAGGGCTCGAACACCGCTTCCTGCTGTTCGTCCGGGATGCCGATGCCGGTGTCCTCCACCGACAGCGCCAGCCGCTCGCCGTCCCTGTAGGCGCGCAGCGTGATATGGCCCTTCTCGGTGAACTTGAAGGCATTGGCCAGGAAGTTCTTGAGGACCTGCTCAAGCCGTTTCCTGTCGCTGGTGACTTCGGACGGTATGTCCGCATCGACCACCACCTGAAAGCTCAGCCCCTTGTCGCGCGCCAGCGGCTGGAAGGTCTGCTCCAGGGCGCCTAGCAGCTGGGTGAGGGCGAACGGCTCCGGCGATACTTCCAGCCGGCCGGCCTCGACCTTGGCCAGGTCCAGCACGTCGTTGATGAGGGTGAGCAGATCGTTGCCGGCCGTGTAGATGGTCTCGGCGTACTTGATCTGTTCCTCGGTCAGGTTGCCCGGACGGTTCTCGGCAAGCAGCTTGGAGAGGATGAGCGCGCTGTTGAGCGGCGTGCGCAGCTCATGCGACATATTGGCCAGGAACTCCGACTTGTAGCGGCTTGCCCGCTCCAGCTCGCCGGTCTTGTTCTGGAGTTCGTGCTGGGCTTGCAGCAGCTCGCGCTTCTGCCGTTCCAGCGACCGTGTCTGCTCCTCCAGCCGCTGGTTGCTCTGTTCCAGCTCCGCCTGCTGGTTCTCCAGCCGGACCTGAGATTCCTTGAGCGCCCGGTTCTGCTGCTCCAGCTCTTCGTTGAGCGCGCTGAGCTCTTCCTGCTGGGCCTGCAGCTCCTCGGCCTGCTGCTGCGACTCCGCCAGCAGCTCGGCCAGCCGGCGCTGGTATTGGGCGGTCTGGATTCCCATGCCCAGCATCTCGCTGACCTTGAGCAGCAGCGGGCCCGCCACTGCCGGCGCCGCCCCCAGGAATCCCAGCTCGACGATGCCGCGGATCTCGCCCTCGGCCGTCAGCGGTGCCAGCAGCAGGCAGCAAGGACGGGCGGCGCCCAGGCCGGAGCTGATGCTGAGATAGCCGGCCGGCACGTCATCGACCTGCATCGGCCGGCCTTCGATGGCTACCTGCCCGACCAGCCCTTCGCCAAACCGGTAACTGGCCGGCATGGCACTCTGGCGCGCATCGAACGCATAGCCGGCGGCACGAACCAGCCGATTGCCGTCGTCCTCTCGCACGTACAGCGCGCCGACCTTGGCGCCGAGGCGCTCGGCAAGAAAACCCAGGGCGCGCTCGGCAAATTCCTCGACGCTCAGCTCGCCGCGTACCGCCACGCCCAGCTCGGTCTGCGTGCCCCGCAACCAGCCCTGCCGCTCGATGTCATTCCGCGTGACGATGACCTGCCGGACCAGAAAGGCGACGCACCAGATCGTAAAAATACCGATCCCGCGGTTGAAAACAGCGATAAATGTCGAGCTGCCGGCCGGCGCATTCAGATGAGTAAAAATGGCGAAAACCGACGCCAGCGCCGCGATGTAGAGCACGGCATTCGGCCAGCTCTGCCGCACCGCGAAAACGATAGGCAGGAAATACAGGATATGAGCGGCAGCACCGGCCGGCGTGAGCAGATCGAGCGCAAACACTGCGCATTCGAAACCGGCAATGATGGCCAGCAGCCACCATGCCGGCTGCGGGTCACGGTGACTGGGATTCGGATAATTCATAGGCGGAATGTGGGAAGCCAATGGTCTTCCACACGTCCTGAACGTACGGCCTTCAGTGAAGCCTAACTTGCCGTGTCCCTCGGAACCATTGGGGCATTCCCTATGGTGCTTGCCGCCACGCGGCTGCCCGACAGGCGTGGGCAGCGGGCCGGCAATCGATTATCGTTGCCGGCAGCAGGCAAGTGGATGAAACCCATGGCGCGTTTAACGCTGGTGATCGGCAACAAGAATTACTCGTCCTGGTCGCTGCGGCCCTGGCTGCTGCTCAAGCACCTCGGGCTGCCGTTCGTCGAAAAACGGGTGGATTTGACCGCCGCCGACGTCAAGCAGCAGATCCGGCGGTATTCGCCCGCCGGCCGGGTGCCGGTGCTGATCGACGGCGACAACCGGGTGTGGGAATCGCTGGCAATCTGCGAGTACCTGGCCGAGCGCGCACCGGCGGGCGCGGTATGGCCCGAGACGGTGGAGGCGCGCGCTCTGGCACGCGCCATTGCGAGCGAAATGCACAGCAGTTTTGCCGCACTGCGCACGGAACTGCCCATGGACTGCCGGGCTCGGGAAACCGGAGTCGCGGTCTCGGCGGCGGCCGAAAGCGACATCGCGCGGGTGGTCGAGATCTGGACCGACTGCCGTCGCCGACATCAGGCCGCCGGACCCTGGCTGTTCGGCCGCTTTGGCGCAGCCGACGCCATGTTCGCCCCGGTCGCGCTGCGCTTCGCCGCCTACGGCATCCGCCTGCCGGAACCGGCAGCAGCCTATATGGCCACCGTGCTGGCCGATCCGGCGCTAAAGGCGTGGGTGGCAGCCGGCCAGGCCGAGCCCGAGCGGGCGGCCTGGCTGGAGCGAGGCGCCGGGCACAACTGAGTAAAGGGTGCGCGCCGGCAGCAGATGGGCGGCAGCGCTCCCGGAGCGCC
>JAJUFY010000216.1 GCA_029263635.1 Ectothiorhodospiraceae bacterium
CCGTACTCGCTCAGCGCCGGGTCGTCCTGCAGCAGCCGGCCCAGCACGCCTTCGGTGACCACTTCGATGCGGGTCGCCGCCGAGACCTTGCTGTCCAGCCGCATGCGGTAGCCCACCGTCCGTCCGACCGGCTCGCCGAGCAGGCTGCTCATGTAGCGCGCCGCCGCCCGCGCCGCCAGCCGCCGCGGCTCCAGCATGACGATCCGCCGGCCGGCCAGCCAGGGGGCGTCGAGCAGAGCGAGCGGCACGCGGGTGGTCTTGCCGGCCCCCGGCGGGGCCTGCAGCACGGCTGCGTTGCGCGCCTGCAGGGCGTCGAGCAACCGGGGGAGAACGGCATCGATGGGCAGCGGCATGGGCGGAGATTATAGAGCCTCCCGGGCCCGTTCCGGCGCCGCTTGAAGTCGCCCGTGCCCGCCACAACTGAGAGAACGGTATGGGCTCGCCAGGCACCGCCGCGCCTCTGCGACCGGAACAGCCACGGCAACAGGAGAACCGGATGGCATCGTCCAGCGATAGCTATCACGAGCCGCTGTCGGATCTCACCACCGAAACCCGGCACATGCACCAGGCGCTGGTGTCGCTGCAGGAGGAGCTGGAGGCGGTCGACTGGTATCGCCAGCGCGCCGACGCCTGCCAGGATCCGGACCTGAAGGCCATCCTGCTGCACAACATGCGCGAGGAAATCGAGCATGCCTGCATGGTGCTGGAGTGGCTGCGGCGGCGGAATCCGGATTTCGCGGCGCAGATGGAGACCTATCTGTTCACCGGCACGCCCATCACCGACATCGAAGAGGCGCACGAGCATGGCGAGGCGTCCCGGCCGGCGTCGGGCAGCGACGGCGAGCTGCGTCGGTTCACGATCGGCGACCTGAAGAAGCAGCGGCCATGAGCTACCTGAACCGTCAGCTGGCTTCCTTTCCCTCCGAGATCTGGGAGGAGATCGACGCCGAGGTGGTTGCCACCGCGCGCGAGATCCTCACCGGAAGGCGGTTTCTCGACGTGCTCGGCCCCTACGGGGTCGGCCTGACCTCGATCGAGATCGGCACCGACGATTACTGCCGACAGCCGGCACCGGATGAGGCGGGGGCGGTGATCAGCCGTGCCATCGCGCTGCCGATGCTGCGCAAGAGCTTCGGGCTCAGCGTGCGACGCGTGCAGGGGCACCTCGACATGGGGCTGCCGCTGGAACTCACCCCGGCGCAGGACGCCGCCGAGGCGGTGGCGCGGCGGGAAGAGGAATTCATCTATTACGGCAGCCCCGAATTCGGCCTGGAGGGCCTGCTGACCGCCAAGGGCCGGCACGAGATCACGGTCGGTGACTGGAGCGCGGTGGAGCAGGCGCTCAACGACGTGCTGGCGGCGGTCAACCGGCTCGACGCCAGCGGTTTTCATGGGCCTTACGGCCTGGCCCTGTCGCCGCAACTCTACAACAACCTGTTCCGCCGCTACGAAGGCACCGACATGCTCCAGCTGGAGCACCTCAAGCGGCTGTGCGAGCTCGGCGTGTACAAGGCGGGGATCGAAGGCGCCGTGCTGCTGGACGGCCACGCCGGCCGGATCGTGATCGGCCAGGACATGATGACCGGCTATTCCGGCAACGACGGCATCCATCACCAGCTGTTCGTGAGCGAAAGCCTGGTGCTGATGGTGGATGATGCCGAGGCGATTTGCGTATTGAGCGGGGCGCCGCGCAAGCCGCGGTAATTCCCAGCCGGCATCTGCAATCCCCTATTGCGCCGCCGCTTCCGCCCTGCCTTTCCAGCAGGCGGGACTTGCAAGGCAACGCGCCCGTATTCGGACAGCGCGGAAATCGCCCGCCACTTCGTCTTGCCTCATTGCCGCCAGTCACACCGCCGGCTTATCAGAAAGCAGCCTGGTCGAGAAATTCGGATCTTGGCATGATTGTCGCGCCGCCATGGGCGGCAGTTGTTTGTTCACGTCAATATGGCTGTACCAATGATGAACAAGAAAACAAAGATCTTGGCCGGCCTTGCATTGGCTGCTGGAATTGTCTCAGGCTGCACCACGGTGCATCCCGCCGTTTCCAATGTCGTCGACCTGAAAGGCACCGACTTCCGCCAGGAAATGAAGTCGGGCGAGGCCTGTGAATACTATGTGCTGTTCTTCGGGCCCTTCGGCAGCCGCGACGTGGCCGCCGCCGCCCAGGCCGGCGACATCAAGGACCTGCGCCTGGTGGAATATAAAAGCGACTTTTATGGTCTCGGCGGACGGCACTGCGTGAAGGTCCGCGGCTTCTGAGCGGACAGCCATCGCGGGATCCTCCCGGGCGCAGGGATGCGCCCGACGACCAGCAATCCTTCTTGCCAATCAGCCCGCCTGATTTCCCCTGACGCTCTCAGACGATGCCGGCCATGGCAGGCCGACCGCGCCCAGGCCGGCCGCCGTCTCTCGAGCCGGCGACCGCCGATAGCAGGCGCTGCCGGCCGGTCCGCTCAGTCCTGGTAGAACTTTCGGTCCTCGTCCGCCATCCGTACCAGCAGCTCGGCCGGGGCGAAGCGCATGCCGTGCGCGGTTTCGAACTCGCGCAGACGCGCCACGATGGCCTTGATGCCGCGGCTGTCGGCATAGCGGAACGGGCCGCCGCGGAAGGGCGGGAAGCCGATGCCGAACACCGCGCCGATGTCGCCGTCGCGCGTGCTGCGGATCACGCCCTCGTCCAGGCAGCGGGCGGCTTCGTTGACCATCAGCAGCACGCAGCGGTCGACGATTTCGTCGGCCGGCAGCTGCTTGTCGGGGGCGATGCCGAGCAGGGTGTAGACGCTGCGATCGACCGTCTTCTCGCCCTTGCGCACGCCCTCGTACTTGTAGAAGCCCTTCTTCGATTTCTTGCCGTAGCGGCCGTCGGCCAGCAGCCTGTCGGCGGCATCGACCGGCTGCATGCGCTCGCCGAAGGCCTCGTAGAGGATAGGCCCGACCTTGGAGCCGACGTCGATGCCGACCTCGTCGAGCAGCGCGAACGGCCCGACCGGAAAGCCGAACAGGGTCAGCGCCTGGTCGATGCGGTCGATGGCCACGCCTTCCTTGAGCAGGTGACTGGCTTCGTTCAGGTACGGCGCGAGGATGCGATTGACGTAGAAGCCGGCGCCGTCCTTGACCACGATCACCGTCTTGCCCTGGCGCTTGCCCATGGCGACGGTGGTGGCGATCACTTCCGGGCTGGTCCGCTCGGTGGCGATCACCTCCAGCAGCGGCATCTTGTCGACCGGCGAGAAGTAGTGCATGCCGATCACGTTCTGCGGCCGCCCGGCGGCCTCGGCGATGCGGGCGATCGGGATCGACGAGGTGTTGCTGGCGAAGATGGTGTGCTCGCCACAGTGGGCTTCGACGTCGCGGACCATCTGATGCTTGAGCGCCAGGTCCTCGAACACCGCCTCGATGACCATGTCGACGTGCTTGAAGCCGCTGTAGTCCAGGGTGGCGGTGACCCGGCTGCGCTGCAGCGAGGCCTCGATGGGCGTGATGTCGCGCCGCTTGAGCCGGCGCTGGATGCGCTCGTTGACGTACTGCAGGCCGCGGCCCAGGCCCTGCGCGTCCTTGTCCTTGAGGCGCACCGGCACGCCGGCGCGGGCGGTGGTGACATAGCTGATGCCGGCGCCCATCAGCCCGGCGCCGAGCACCGCGACCCTGCGCACCTCCCGCGGCTGCACGCTGGGGTCGCTGACACCGGTGTCCTTCTTCATCGCCGTGGTGGCGAAGTAGATGTTCATCAGCTGCCGGGCTTCCGGCGTCATTGCCAGCTCGCCGAATGCCTCGGCCTCGGCCCGCAGGCCGGCCTCGAAGCCTTCTTCGATGCCGATCCGGACCACGTCCAGGATGCGCTTGGGCGCCGGGTAGTGGCCCTTGGTCTTGGCCAGCATCTGCTTGCGCGCCTGATCGAACAGCAGCCGGCGGCCGATCCGGTTGCCTTCCAGCATCCAGCGCTTGAGATCGGTTCTGGTTTCCTTCGAGCGGGGCTGGGTGGCGAGGGCCTTGGCGCGCTTGACCGCCGCTTCCAGCAGGATGCTCGGTGCCACCACCTCGTCGACCAGGCCGAGCTTGCGTGCCCTGGCGGCGCGCACATGGCGGCCGGTCAGCATCAGATCCAGCGCCGCCGGGACACCGATGCGGCGCGGCAGCCGCTGGGTGCCGCCGCTGCCGGGCAGCAGCCCCAGCATCACCTCCGGCAGGCCGAGCACGGTCCTGGGGTCGTCGGCGGCGACCCGGCCATGACAGGCCAGCGCCAGCTCCAGGCCGCCGCCCAGGCAGGCGCCTTCGATGGCGGCCACCACCGGCAGCCGCAACCGCTCGATGCGGTTGAAGAACTCCTGGCCGGCGCGGGCGAGGGCGCTGACTTCGGCGGCCGTGGTGCAGCTCTGCAGCATGTGGATGTCGGCGCCGGCGATGAACGAGCCGGGCTTGCCGGAGATGAACACCACGCCGCGCACGG
>JAJUFY010000220.1 GCA_029263635.1 Ectothiorhodospiraceae bacterium
CTCGAGCGCGCGCAGCTCGGTGTCGCCGCTGCCCGGCAATTCGCTGCGCAGCGCCTGGACGCGCTCTTCCAGGGCGTGCGGGGCGAGCGTTTCCAGTCGTCGCTGCAGCAGTGGCAGCTTTTCGGCGAAGCGCGCCCGATGCGCGGCCAGCGCGGTGTCGAAGTCGCTGAGCCGCGCCCGCCAGTAATGCAGATTGGCGGCCAGCGCTTCCACGTCCTGGTAGTCCTGCAGTGCCCGGCGGAAACCGTGGCTGGCGATCAGCGTGCCGAGATAGGTGCTTCCAGGGAGCTCATCGACCGGCGGCAGCTCGTCGGTGCGAGGGTCGATGGCGATCGCGGCGTCCAGCAGCCGGCCGTTGCGAATATCCTGCATGGCGGCGTCAATGCGGGCCGCTTCGGCGCTCAGCCGCTCGGTGGCGACGCTGTAGAGCTCGGCGGCCTGGTCGCGGGCCTGCAGCTGCAGCAGCGCATACGGCGCTGCCAGCAGAGCCTCCTGTACGGCGGGATCGGAAATGGCGCGCCGTCCCAGCTCTGCCCATGGCACCAGCGCGGCGCGGTGCCGTCCGGCGGCGACGTCGGCCCAGCCGGCGCCCAGCAGCGCCCGGCTCGACAGCGGCCCCGTCAGCGAGACCCGCTCCAGGGCCTGCCGGGCCAGGCGCGGCTGTTCCTGCAGCAGGGCCTGGCCGATCGCCACATTGGCCTTGTCGCGCAGGGCCTGAGCTTCCTGGCTGTCGGCGCGCATGCGGCCGATGGCTTCGAGCTGCGCAATCCCGGCATCGAGCTGGCCGCTACGGACCAGGGCAATGCCCAGGTTGTAACGGCCGTAGACGGCATCGGCGGGCGCTCCGCGCCAGGGCGAGAGGGTCTTGGCGGCGCCGGCATAATCGCCCTGTTCCATCTGTACCAGGGCGCCGAGCAGCTGCCGCTTGCCGGCCAGCTCCGGCGGCAGGGCGTCGCCGATCTGGGCGAGCGCATGCGCCGCCTGCTCCAGGCGGCCCTTCTGGTAGGCCAGCTGGGCCAGGTAGTACCAGGCGCGGTTGCGCACCGCCGGACCGGCCTGCTGCTCCAGCAGTCGCAGGAAAATCCGTTCGGCGGCGTCGGTCAGGCCGTAGGAGAGCTTGAGCCCGCCCAGCAGCAGCTCGGCCTCGTACCAGTCGTGACCGAGGCGGCCCTTGCTACGGGCCGCCAGCAGGTGGGTGATGGCCGTGAAGTAGTCCTGCTGGTAGAAGTGGAACAGCACTTCGCCGTAGCGGGCGTCGTCGACGCGCTGATTCGGATTGGCGGCGAGCGTGCCGCAGAGCAGGAGGCCGGTAAGGAGAACCAGAGCCCGGCGCATGATCACTGCCACTCGCGGAACACGAACTCCGGCTGCAGCCTGCGCTGCAGATCGGAGATCTTCAGTTCCAGCGCCTTGGGTTCGTGGCCCTTGGCCACCGTGACGGTGGCGGCACGACGGTATTCGCGCCCGTTCGGGCCGATGCCGGACAGGAATGCCACCAGCTCGTGCTCGCCGCTGGGAACGTTGCCGATCCACAGCTGGTGGGAACCGCCGCGTGCGAGTGCGGCCTGCTCGCGCGGCGAGTAGAGGTGGGTGGCGACCACCTGGTCGTTGAGCTGCAGCTCCACCGAGTCGGGCTTGAACAGGGTGCCACGATCCATCGACAGGTACACCGCCAGCTGCCGGCTGGCGGGGAACAGCAGATCCTCCTCCAGCACCAGCAGGTCGCGGTTGAGCGCGAGCACCTCTTCCTTGAGGTTCTGCAGCGCGTGGTCCAGCGCGTTATGATCGGGCAGGTCGACGCTCTCCGGCGTTGCCGCAGCGGCGCTGCCCACTGTCAGCACGATTCCCAGCCATAGCATCCGTGCCCAATTCATCAGTCGCCCTCCCTGATCCGGGCTAGAAATACACGCCCAGCCCGATGTTCAGCTCCAGGTTGTAGGTCCACTCGGACTCGCCGAGGATGTCCGTCTCGAAGACGTGCTCGCGCACGTCCAGCCGCAGCGTCAGCCAGTCGGTAGGCAGCACGCGGAAGCCGACGCCGAGGTTGAAGGTGAAGTAGTCGTCGTCGGCGAAGCGGGTATTGCCCACGCCGGCGCTGAAGAACAGCGCGCTGGTGAGGGCGCGGCCCCGGCCGACGAAGACCTCGCCGGGCAGTGCGTTGAAGCCGAGCGAGACATGCAGGTATTCGAGGTCTTCGGTGCGGCCGCCGAACACGCCGAAGCCGCCGTTGTGCGCGAACGCCTCGTCGCTGGCCTCCGAGAAGCCCAGGTTGGCTTCCAGGAAGAAATCTTCGGTCAGGTGGTAGCCGAGCCGGGCGCCGAATACCGGGTGACTGCCGAAATGCTCCAGGTGCAGCACGCCGGCGTAGGCGCCGATTTCGATGTCGCGCGCGTCGATGCGCGGCACGCTGATGTTCTGCCGCGCCACCTGCGGCTCCAGCGGCTGCTCGCCCTCGCCGCGCGGCGCCGGCGGCTGGGCCGTCGCCAGCAGCGGCATGCCGAGCAGCAGTACCGCGACCAGTCCGAATGCGCGTGTCATCTCCTTCCCCCTCATCTCAGAACAGCAGCACGAAGCCGGCTGTGAATTCGTGGTAATTGTCGGAGCCGCCGTCGAAGCGGGCGTGATGCCAGCGCCAGTCCGCCCGCAGCCCCAGGCGCTGTTCCAGCTGCGTGCTGATGCCGGCGCCGGCGCTGAACGCGAAGGCATCTTCTTCCGTGCTTTCCACCAGGGTCTGTCGCGGAACGTTCTCGAAGCGGCCGATGCCGAGCAGCAGGTGGACGGGGAAGCGCTGCTCCGGCCAGGGCTGGGCGACGCCCTCCAGACGCAGCATGCGGGTGCTGGAAAAGTCGCCGGCGGCCTGGCCGAGCGAGAGGGCCAGCGTCCAGGTCGGATCGAGCCGGACGCTGCCCCAGAAGGCGATGACGGGATCGTCCTCGAACACGCCGACGCTCACGCCGGCTCGCAGCCGGCCCTCGATGTGACGGTCCAGGATGGCGGAGCGGGTGTCGCGGCCGGCGCCGGCTGCGGCGAGAGTCGCCCGCAACTGCCGCCGGTGTACCCAGCCATCGGCCTGGGCGCTGCGGATCCTGTACCAGTCGGTATGACGGTGCTGGATCTCGATGGCCGCACCACGACCGATCGAGTGCGTGATCGGATAGCCGCGACCGGGGCCGGTGTACAGATCCAGAAAAGGGTCGCGCACCTCGACCTGAGCCGGTGCGGCTGCGGCCATGCCAGGCAGCAGGGCCAGCAGGACGAGCAACCCCCTGAACAGCCGACGTGCTGACATATCGGGGCGGTAGCAGTGCATTCGTATTCTTCCTTTCGACACCGCCGGCGGCGCGGGCCCGCACTGCCTGCAGCCATCGGCGGCCGGGATTGCGAGCTAGCAGCCCTTATCGATTTACCTGGTTCCCGGCAGCCCGCCTCGGCCTTGGCCGAAGCGGGTCATTTCGACATATGGGCGGAGCCGCGCGGTCCAAAGCGGCTACTGGCAGACCAGGCCGACCCAGTCCAGCAGGGCCGTGTAGGTGCTGTCGGTGGGGATCAGCACCGGCTGGTAATTCGGTGGATCGTCGCGCGACTCCCGACGGTCGAGCATCGGGTGCGGCAGCAGGCCGGCCGCGCTGGTGCTGCCCGATGTCGGCCGCCACAGCAGCGCGCTGCCGGTGATGCCGCCGTCGGTACCGCAGCGGATCATGCTCAGCGCGGCGCCAAGATCGCCGGTCGGGTTGCCGGTCAGCACGAAGCGGTTCGGTGCCTGCGGCGGGCTGCGATGATTCAAGGCAGCGGTATCGACCTGGCCGTCGGCCACGATCAGATTGCTGCTGGTTGCGGCCGGGAGATGGCAGCCGGCGCAGCGGCCCATGAGCCGCGGATGCACATCCCGCACGAACCGCTCGACAGCTTGCGGGTCGGGGTCGGCCGGGCTGGCGGCGACCGGCTCGCTCCGATAGGGAGCACCGATGTCTATCCACTCCGCGACCAGCCGCAGCTCAGCGTCGTCCAGGAAGCCGCTGTGGTCGGGCAGGCCGGCGATGGACTGCGGCGCCAGCAGTTCCTGCCCGGACAGCAGCTCGATCAGGTAACTGCTGCGGGAGCTGTTGGCCGAACCGCCGACATCCACCGGCGGCCGTTCCCGCAGGATGGCGGCGTGGCCGTCACGGCCGATCAGCCGGGCGCGGCCGGACTGGCTGTCGAAGACCGGGCGGCCCAGCACCAGGCTGTCGTAGGAACGCAGCCGGCCGTCGGCCGCCCACGCGCAGCTTATGGCGAAAAGGCAGCCCGCGCCCGGAAAACCCACGCCGTTTGCCAACCACCACCGCAGGATGTGGTGCGGAGAAGCGATAACCCACCCGACCCAGCGGGCGGGCGGGGGGGGCCGGGGAC
>JAJUFY010000432.1 GCA_029263635.1 Ectothiorhodospiraceae bacterium
GACGCCGACGATCTGCTGCGGCTGCTGGAAACCCTGGTACGGCAGGGCAAGCATGTCGCGCTGATGGCCCATTTCAATCACTGGCGCGAGATGGAGACGCCGGTCGCCCGCGAGGCGTTGCGGCGTGTGCGTGCGACTGGCGCGGTGATCCGTACCCAGGCGCCGCTGATTCGTCACATCAACGACGATCCGGCCGTCTGGGCGCGGATGTGGCGGACCCAGGTCGGCCTGGGGCTGGTGCCGTATTACATGTTCGTGGAGCGGGATACCGGCGCCAAGCGCTATTTCGAGGTGCCGCTGGCGCGGGCCTATGAGATTTACCGGGAGGCGATGCAGCAAGTCTCCGGACTGGGCCGTACCGCGCGCGGGCCGTCCATGAGCGCCGGCCCCGGCAAGGTCGAGATCCAGGGCATCACCGAGCTCCAGGGCGAGAAGGTCTTCGTGCTGCGCTTCATCCAGGGCCGCAATCCGGACTGGGTGCAGCGGCCCTTCTTCGCCCGCTTCGACCCGGAGGCGACCTGGCTGGACGATCTGCAGCCGGCGTTCGGGGAAAAGCAGTTCTTCTTCGCCGACGAATACCAGGCGATGTGCGAACAGGCACTCCGGCAGGCAGGCTGACCTCCCTGCCAGACCCTTAGATCGAAGGCCGCATTTGCTGCGGCCTTTTTATTGCTTTCTCCAGTGCCTGCGGCATGCCCGAGAAGTGGCTGCGGCCGTGCTTGGGGCGACAAATGGCGCGAGCGGGCTTTGAAACCGATGCAAGCTCCTCAAGATAGGAGCGCCATCGCGAGTGACGCCGGCGGTGGCAATATGCACGAGCAGACAAGGAGGTTTCGCCATGCAACTGCATGAGTTTCTAGGCCGTGTGCAGGAGCGCGGCAACATCGACTCCAAGGATCAGGCACTGAACGCCGTCCGCGCCACGCTAGAAACCTTGAGCGAGCGGCTCAAGGGCGGCGAGCCGCTGGATCTGGCGGCGCAGCTGCCGGTGGCGCTGCAGGGCTATGTGGGTGTGGGGCAGGGCGAGCGTTTCGACCCTGATGAGTTCTGCCGCCGGGTCGCCAGGCGGGAAGGCATCGATGAAGAGCTGGCGCGCAGTCATGCCGAGGCTGTGCTGAATGTCACCCAGGAAGCGGTCAGCAGCGGCGAGATCCGGGACGTGCTGGCGCAGCTGCCGCGGGAATATCACAGCCTGTTCGGCAGCGGCTCCCGGCACCGGCCGAACTAGCATGGCGGGAGCGGTGCCGCTTTCCTAGCGGCCGGACGACAGCTCGCAGCTCCAAAGCTCTACCGCGGGCTGCCCGGCCTGCGGCGGGCCCAGCCAGTCGCCCAGCGAGCTGCAATGGCCTGCGATGCACAGCTGGTAGTCGCCGGCTTCCGGCGCGCGGCCCAGCCGCAGCGGCTGCAGGGGCGGCAGCTGGCGCCGGTAGTGCCAGCTGCCGTCACGCAGTTCGGCGTCGGCCGGAACCTCCATGCCGGCGCCGTTGCCGCGGATGCGGGCATCGCCGAGCAGCAGGCCGGCAGGCGTTACCCGGTAATCCTCTTCCCAGCGGATTTTCTCGATGGTGTGGGTCCAGGCCAGGGTGAACTCGGCAGCATCGATCTGCGCCCAGATCACCCCGGCCAGCCCCAGGCACAGCCCGATCACGCGGCCGAAGGAGCGGCGCGACGGGCCCGCCACACATGCTGAGCCAGTATGAGCAGGCCCAGCCCGAAGCCCAGTTCATCGGTGATCGGCATTGCCAGGATGAGCAGAGCGCCGGCGGCGATGGCCAGC
>JAJUFY010000370.1 GCA_029263635.1 Ectothiorhodospiraceae bacterium
GACATCGCGCCGGGGCTTGCGCGCGACTACTACGGTTTTCTCGGCTGGCTCGGCCACATCCCCGCTGTCTGGCGGCAGCTGCGGGAAGAGGCCGAGGCGCGGCGGGAAGCGGGACTGGCGACACTGCCGGCCATCGTCGGCTATGACGCCGACGGCCAGGCGGTGCGGACCGCGCTCGCCAACGTCGAGCGTGCCGGCCTGCGCGGCAGGGTGCACATCGAGCGGCGGGCGCTTGCCGACGCCCGGCCGGTCGGCGAGCGGCCGGGGCTGTTCATCGTCAACCCGCCCTATGGCGAGCGGCTGGGCGAGGCCACCGCGCTGATCCCGCTCTACGGCCAGATCGGCGACACGCTCAAGCAGCGCTTCGGCGGCTGGCAGGCGGCGGTGTTCACCGGCAATCCGGAGCTCGGGCCGCGGGTCGGCCTGAAGCCGCGCAAGACCTACCAGCTCTACAACGGCCCGCTCGAGTGCAGGCTGGCGCTGTTCGACATCGCCGAGCGCGCGCCGGAGGCGGCCGAAGCCGGTGCCGGCGAGATGCTGGCGAACCGCCTGCGCAAGAACCTCAAGAACCTGCAGCGCTGGGCGAGACGCGAGGGCGTGACCAACTACCGCTTGTACGATGCCGATCTGCCGGAGTTCGCGGTGGCGGTCGATGTCTACCAGGGCGAGCGGCTGTGGGCGCACGTGCAGGAGTACGCGGCGCCGGCCTCCATCGATCCGGCCAGGGCCGGCCGGCGGCTGCGCGAGGCGCTGCGGGTGATTCCGGAGGTGCTGGGCATCCCGCCGGAGCAGATGTTCTTCAAGATCCGCGAGCGCCAGCGCTGTCGTGCCCAGTACGAGAAGCTCGACCGCCAGGGTCGCTATTACGAGGTCCGCGAGGGCGGCTGCCGGTTGCTGGTGAACTTCACCGACTATCTCGACACCGGGCTGTTCCTCGACCACCGGCCGACCCGGGCGCGGATCGGCGCGCTGGCCGCCGGCAAGCGCTTCCTGAACCTGTTCTGCTACACCGGCGCCGCCACCGTGCACGCGGCAGTGGGCGGTGCGCGCGCGACCACCAGCGTCGACATGTCGCGCACCTACCTGGACTGGGCCGAGCGCAACCTCGCGCTGAACGGCCATCGGGGCCGCGATCACGAGTTCATCCAGGCCGACTGCCTGGCCTGGCTGGCCGCGGAGAGCGCCCGCCGGCGCCGCCAGTACGACCTGATCTTCCTGGACCCGCCGAGCTTCTCGAATTCCAAGCGCATGGAGCGGACCTTCGATGTCCAGCGCGACCATGTGACGCTGCTCCGGCAGACCGCTGCGCTGCTCGCCCCCGGCGGGCTGCTGATCTTCTCCAACAACCTGCGCCGCTTCCGGCTGGACGCCGAGGCCTTGCCGGAGCTGGACATTCGCGACATCTCCCGCGAGACCATTCCGCCCGACTTCGCCCGCAATCCGAAGATCCACCATTGTTTCGAGGTCCGCCGGCGCGGCGATGGGCGGTAAGCTCCGGCCTGCTCAGTCCAGGTAGAGCATCTTCCTGGTCATCCCGCCGTCGATCACGATGTTCTGACCGGTCAGGAAGCCCGCCTGCGGTCCGAGCAGGTAGGCCACCATCGCGGCAATGTCCTCCGGACGGCCGGCGCGGCCGACCGGATGCTGCGCATGGTCCTCCGGACGCAAGTCGGGCGCCGCTCGCCGGCTGGATTTCTGCCAGTCGCTGACCACGATCCAGCCCGGGCTGATGCAGTTGACCCGGATCGCCGGCCCGAGGCTGACGGCCAGGGCGTGGGTGAGCGCCAGCAGCCCGCCTTTACTGGCGGCATAGGCCTCGCTGTTGGGTTCCGACTGCAGCGCCCGGGTGGAGGCGATGTTGACGATGGCGCCGCGGCTGCGGCGCAGATGCGGCACCGCGTGCTTGCAGCAGAGGAAGGCCCCGGTGAGGTTGGTGCCGAGGCGGCGGTTCCAGTCGGCAAGGCTCAGCTGCTCGATCGGGCCGTTGTCGGGGTCGGCGAGGCCGGCGTTGTTGATCAGCGCGTCGATGCCGCCATAGCGATCCACTGTTGTCTGAACCAGCCGCTGCACGGAGGCCTCGTCGGCGACATCGGTCGGCTGGAACAGAAGTTCGCCGAATACCGCCAGTTCCTCGGCCGCTTCGGTACCGGCTTCGGTGTCGATGTCGGCGATCACCACCGTCATGCCAGCTTCGAGGAGATATTTGGCGATCCCCTTGCCGATGCCCTGGCCGGCGCCGGTGACGATCGCCACCTTAC
>JAJUFY010000110.1 GCA_029263635.1 Ectothiorhodospiraceae bacterium
AGCCACGTCGCGGATGGCGATGACGTTGCGGTTGATCTCCTCGGCCACCGCGCTTTGTTCCTCGGCGGCCGAGGCGATCTGGGCGTTCATGTCGTTGATCTCGTGGACCGCGGCGACGATCCGCTCCAGCGCCGTGCCGGCCTCCGAGACCTTGCTCACGCCTTCCTGCGTCTGGGCGAGGCTGGAGTTCATGGTGGTCACGGCGCGGGCGGTGCCGGCGTGCAGGCGCTCGATCATCTCCTGGATCTCGCCGGTGGACTGCTGGGTGCGCTGCGCCAGCACGCGCACTTCGTCGGCCACCACGGCGAAGCCGCGGCCCTGCTCGCCGGCGCGGGCCGCCTCGATGGCGGCGTTCAGGGCCAGCAGGTTGGTCTGGCCGGCGATGCCGTTAATGACGTCCAGAACCGTGCCGATGTTTTCGCTCTCGCGCTGCAGGTCGCGGATGGCCTCGGCGGCGTGCTCCACTTCCGTGGCGATGCGGTCCATGACGTCGATGGTCTGCGTCACCACCTGCCTCCCTTCGCCCGCGGCCCGGTCGGCGCCGGCGGCGGAATCGGCCGCATTGGCGGCGTTGCGGGAGACCTCGGCGACAGTGGCCACCATCTCGTTCATGGCGGTTGCCACCGCTTCGATCTGCGTCTGCTGCTGCTCCACTCCGGTATTGGCCTGCTCGCCGAACTTGGCGCTGTCGCGGGCGGTGTTGGCGAGCTGGCTGACGGCGGCGGCCAGCTCCCGGATCAGCTCCTGGAACCGCGCGCTCATGGCATTGAAGGCGGTGGCGATCACGCCCAGCTCGTCCTGCGCCTTGTACTCGGCGCGGGCGGAGAGGTCGCCATCCGCCATCCGCTGCGCGGCCTCGGCCACGGTCTGGACGCCGCGCAGGACCTGACGGATGGTGTAGGCGGCGAAGCTGATCGCCAGGGCCGTCACCACCAGGAAGACGATGATGGTCAGGTTGCGCGACCAGCGGTAGGCGGCCGCCGCTTCCTCGTACAGCGCTTCGGCCTGCTGCAGATGGGCCGCCATCAGCTTGTTGGCCGCCGCTTCCGTCTCCCGGTAGGCCGGGTTGATCTGCTGCAGCAGGATCGCGTTGGCGCCGCGGTAGTCCTCCATCAGGAGCTGGTCGAGCGCCGGCAGCAGCCCCTGCTCGAACAGGATCCGCTGGTGCCGCTCGTACTCGAGAATGGTCTCCTCCATCGCGGGATCGCGCGGGTACTCGCGCCAGATGCGCTCGATCTCCGTCAGGGCGCCGCGGATGAAATCGGTGTGCCGCGACAGCGGATGATCGTGCAAGCCGGCGGAGGGCGTGTCCGGATCGTGCTGCAGGGCGAGCAGCACATGGGTGCGGGCGGTCCCCAGATGGTTGAGCAGCTGGCCGAGCTGGCCGGTGGGCCGCAGGCGGTCCTCGTAGGTCGAGCGCAGCGCGTCGCGCGCATCGACGAGGCTGGACAGCCCCATTGCTCCGATCAACAGCATTCCCAGTATGGCGACGACGACCATAGCCGTCAGCCGCCCCTTGATGGCGTGGCGACTCAAGCGGTGCAGCATTCTTCTTATTCCCGGAGAGAGACGTGGTGACAGCGCGAGACGGGTATCAACGGCCGCTGCAGGACGCCGCGGCTTCGACGCAATCTGTTAGCAGAGCCGGTGTGATAGAGCAAGCCGGTGCCGGACGATGACCGGCATTGTAGCCGGAAGCAAGCCGGGCCTGCCTTGATCTGCCTCAAGGAGCCGGCTTGTTGAGCCGCTTGGCGCGGGCTGAGCTTTTCCTATATCAGCGCTAAGTGTGATCACAAAAGATCCGCCGGAGCCCTCTCTGGAGGAGCGCAAGGGAGTGCGATGGCAAGGGCTCCGCGCATAGAACGAACAAGAGAGGAGAGTCCGAATGTTCAAAAGAATAACCATGGCTTCCGTGCGGATGGTCGAGCGCTGGCTGCCCGACCCGTTCGTGCTGGTGATGATCCTCACGCTGATCACCTTCGTCGCCGGCATGCTGATCGGCAACTCCCCCATGGCGATGATCGATCACTGGGGCACCGGCTTCTGGAACCTGCTGACCTTCTCGATGCAGATGGTGCTGATCCTGGTTACCGGCTGGGTGCTGGCCAGCACGATCTTCTTCCGCCGCATCCTGGAGGCGGTGGCCAGGCTCACCCGCACGCCGGGTCAGGCCATTGTGGTGGTGACCCTGGTCGGCCTGGTGGCGAGCTGGATCAACTGGGGCTTCGGCCTGGTCATCGGCGCCATGGCCGCGCGCCAGATCGCGCGCCAGGTGCCGACGGTGGATTACCGGCTGCTGATCGCCAGCGCCTACTCGGGCTTCCTGGTGTGGCACGGCGGCCTGGCCGGTTCGGTGCCGCTGACCATCGCCACCGAGGGCCACTTCCTGGCCGACAAGATGGGCGTGATCGCCACCGGCGATACCATCTTCTCCTCGTACAACATGCTGATCGTGCTGGCGCTGTTCATCGTCATCCCGCTCATCAACTGGCTGATGATGCCGAGCAAGGAGGACACGATCACGGTCGATCCGGCCAAGCTGGCCGATACGCCGGAGGAGGAGCGCCCGGCCAATGAAACGCCCGCCGACAAGCTGGAGAACAGCCTGCTGCTGTCCCAGGCCATCGGCATCATGGGCGTGGTCTTCGCCGCCTATTACTTCATCGCCAAGAGCGGCGGGCTCAACCTGAACATCGTGAACTTCATGTTCCTGATGCTGGGCATCATCCTGCACGGCCGGCCGTCGCGCCTGCTGAAGTCGGTCGATGCGGCCGCGCGCGGCGCCAGCGGCATCATCATCCAGTTCCCGTTCTACGCGGGCATCATGGGCATGATGCTGCACTCGGGGCTTGCGGAGATGATTTCGAACTGGTTCGTGGCCATCTCCAGCGCCGGGACCCTGCCGCTGTTCACCTTCCTCAGCGCCGGCCTGGTGAACATCTTCGTTCCCTCCGGCGGCGGCCAGTGGGCGGTGCAGGGGCCGATCATGATCCAGGCGGCACAGGAGCTGGGCGCCGACCTCGGCCGGGTGGCCATGGCCGTGGCCTGGGGCGATGCCTGGACCAACATGATCCAGCCGTTCTGGGCCTTGCCGGCGCTGGCCATCGCCGGACTGCGGGCCAAGGACGTCATGGGCTACTGCCTGATCGTCCTGGTGATTTCGGGCATCGTGATCGGGCTCGGGTTTACCTTCCTGTAAGCGGCAGCAGCCGTCTCCAAATGCCGGGGGAAGTTTCTTCCCCCGGCGTCTCCCCACGACATAACCGAACGTAGGAAACCGGACCGCCCTTGGGCGCCGGCAGCCTGTGGCCCTACAGGCTCGGATCGATCAGATACTTCTCGCCGGTCGCCTTGCGTTCGTAGGCGGCCAGGATCTCCGGCTTGAGCGCATCCCGCAGGCTGATGGTTGCCGTGTAGTGGCTGGCGAAGGTGGTCTTGAGCTCATCGACCACGCGCTGGCGCATCCGTGCCACCACCTCCGGGCCGGCCTTTTGCAGGAACGGCGTCAGGAGCCAGCCGCCGACGCTCCAGGCGAAGCCGAAGGTGCGGTGGATGACGGTCGGGCTGGTGTCCAGGCTGCCGTAGATGTAGACCTGCTTGAAGGTGTCCGAGCCGTAGCGGCTGTAGGAGCTCATGCTGCGGCTGGCGGCCGTTTCCATGGCGCGGAGGATCTGGCTGGCGAGCTTGCCGCCGCCGATGGCGTCGAAGCCGAGGGTGGCGCCGGTGGCGGCGACGGCCTCGGTCAGCTCGGCCTGGAAGTCGGGCGAGGTGCTGTCGACGATGTAGCGCGCGCCGATGTCGCGGAGGATGGCCGCCTGCGCCTCGCTGCGGACGATGTTCACCAGCGGGATGCCGTCCTTGAGGCAGATCCGGTTGAGCATCTGACCCAGGTTGGAGGCGGCGGCGGTATGCACGATCGCCGTGTGTCCTTCGGCGCGCATGGTCTCGGTAAAGCCGAGCGCGGTCAGCGGGTTGACGAAGGCCGAGGCGCCGTCGGCCGCGGTGGCGTCGTCCGGCAGCACGATGCAGTCCCGCGCCCGCAGCTTGCGCAGCTGGGTGTACATCGCCCCGCCCGACATGGCAACCTTCTTGTTGAGGAGGTGCCGGACGTTGCTGCCGGCCTCGATGACGGTGCCCGCGCCCTCGTTGCCGACCGGCATCGACTGGTCGAGCCGGGCCTGAATCCCGGCCAGCCGCTGCTGCGGGATATCGGCCACCAGGACCGGTCGCTCCGGCGTTCCCTCGGCACGGATGGTCGAGACATCGGCAGGGCCGAGCAGGAGCCCGAGATCGGACGGATTGATGGGGGTCGCCTCGACCCGCACCACCACCTCATCCGGGCCGGGCGCGTCCAGCGTGACTTCCTCCAGGCTCAGGCGCAGCTGCCCGTCGGAAGTCGCCAGCGACCGCAGCTCCAGCCCCGTCATCGTGTTGCTCATATCAGGCCTCCTCCTGGTGATTGGCCGACCATCATCAGCGCGAGCCCCGGCGAGAGCAAGCGCCTGCAGGATCTGCTGTCATTGCGAGGGGCAGCAGCGACGACGCAATCTCGAGACGACGAAGTGGCGCTGGTTGGCACTCCACCATCCCGAGATTGCTGCGCTGCGCTCACAATGACGGCCACAGGGAAACTTGCGCAATGACGGTAGAGCGGCCTGCCGCTGCCGACGCAACAGGCCGCCTTTCTTCGCTGGCCGCGGGCGGAGCGGTCAGGCCTTGGAGGGGCCGCCCTTCAGCCATGCCTCGGCCGCCGCTTCCTGTTCGAGCGGGAAGGCCTTGATTTCCAGGCCGGGGATGAGGGCGCCTTCGATGCGGCTGAGGGCGCGTACCCAGGCCTTGTCGACCAGTATTGCCACGCGGTCGAATTGCCGGATGAACCGGAACAGCTCCGGGAAACGCGACAGCTCCACCCCGACCGCGCCCAGGGTCGGCAGGCTGAAGTCGCCCACGCGCATCAGCATGCGGCCGTCGCGGATGCCTTCCGCCTTGCGGAACAAGTCGTCCAGCAGAGCCCGCATCTCGGCCTGGTCGATCTTGCCGGCGTATGCCGCATCGAGCCGGTTTTCGCCTGTGCGTGTCGCGCTGTACATGCAATTCGCCTGGTCGTGTCTGAAGGAGAAGAGGCGCAGAGTCCGCGCCGGTGTCAGCCGATCTGGGGCCCGTCTTTGGCCGACGCAACCGAGCCCGCGGGTTGCAATCCGAGCCCTATCTGGTCAGCCTAAAAAATAACAGACCAGAGAACGACGAGCTTGCTGAGGAGACAAGCGTGCATGATGACAATCCTCGCCGCGCCCTGCGCGCAGCCGTGGCGCTGCTGCTGGGCGTCCTGCTGATCGCCCCCGCCGGCGCCGCCAGCCTCGACGAAATCCGCCAGCGCGGCACGGTGCGCGTCGCCGTCGCCAACGAGATCCCCTACGGTTTTCTTGATTTCAGTGGCAACGCCAAGGGTGTCGGCCCGGAAGTGGCCGCGGCCGTGCTCAAGCGCATGGGGCTGGAGCGCATCGACTGGATCGCCACCGGCTTCAGTTCGCTGATTCCAGGGCTGAAGGCTGACCGTTTCGACCTGGTGGCCGCCGAAATGGCCATCCTGCCGCAGCGCTGTCGCGAGGTGGACTTTTCCAGCCCCAACTCCAGCTACGGCGAAGGGCTGCTTGTCGCTGCCGGCAACCCCAAGGGTATCCGCGGCTACGCCGATTTCGCCGAGCGCGAGGACCTGACAGTCGCCATCATGGCTGGCGCCGACCAGCTGGAGATGCTGCAGGCACTGGGCGTGCCGCAGCAGCGCATGGTGATGATCGACGCCAATGCCGATGCCATCGCCGCCGTCAGCAGCGGCCGCGCTGACGCCTACGCCGCTACCGGCCTGACCGTGGCCGACCTGGCGGACAAGGGCCGGCGCGTGGAAGCGGCGCCGGAGTTCGAAGACCCGGTGATCAATGGCGAACCGGTGCGCAGCTGGGGCGCCTTTGCCTTCAACGCCGATGCCGACGACTTCCGCGCAGCCTTCGACGCCGCCCTCGCCGAGTTCAAGCAGACCGACGAGTGGCGCGTGATTCTCGAGCGGTACGGCTTCAGTGACGCCGATCTTGAAGCTTCCTTCTCCCGCAGCACCGAGGAACTCTGCGCGGCCGACTAGGCGGCGTCGCATCTGCCGATGAGCTGGCTCGATTATCTCGACCCGATGCTGCAGGGTGCCTGGATCACCGTGCAGCTGACGGCTTATTCGACCGTATTTGGCGCGCTGCTCGCCTTCGCCGCCGGCACCGGCCGGCTGTCGCGACACTGGCCGATCAAGGCGATCGCGGTGGCCTACATTGAGATCTTCCGCGGCACCTCGCTGCTGGTGCAGATGTTCTGGCTGTTCTACGCGCTGCCGCTGATCGGTCAGGCGCTGGGGTTTGATGCCCGATTGCCGCCGATGGTGGCCGGCGTGATTGCCCTGTCCGCCAACATCGGCGCTTACGGTGCCGAGGTGGTGCGCGGTGCCATCCAGGCAGTGCCGCGGCCGCAGTACGAGGCGGCGCTGGCGCTCAACTTCACCCCGCGGCAGACGCTCTGGCGCATTACCCTGCCACAGGCGCTGCCGGAGATGATGCCGGCCTTCGGCAACCTGGCGATCCAGAACCTCAAGGACACCGCGCTGGTGTCGCTGATCACTATCGCCGACCTGGCGCTGGTCACCGAGCGCATCCGCAACCTCACCCAGGACAGCGCCACCGTCTACACCCTGGCGCTGCTGATGTATTTCGGCATGGCGCTGGTGCTGGCGGCGCTGATGAAGCTGCTGGCGGCGCGGGTCGGTGGCTGGAGGGCGCGCTGATGCTGTTCGGCTTCGAGTGGGACACCAGCTCGGACTGGGCCTTCGCGCTGTCCATCCTGCCCATACTGCTCACCGCGCTGCTCACCACGCTCAAGGCGGCCGCGGCCGGCTTCGCCCTGGCGCTGGTGCTCGGGCTGCTGCTGGCCGCGCTCAAGGGCGCGCCGCTGCGCCTGCTGCGCTGGCCGGCGGCGCTGGTGGTGGAGTTCCTGCGTGACACGCCGCTGCTGATCCAGCTGTTCTTCGTGTTCTACGTGCTGCCGCAATGGACCGGCTGGGCCATCTCGCCCTTCGTCGCCGGCGCCCTGGCATTGGGGCTGCAGTACAGCGCCTACTGCGCCGAGGTGTACCGCGGCGGCATCGAGGCGGTGCCGCGCGGCCAGCGCGAGGCGATCC
>JAJUFY010000365.1 GCA_029263635.1 Ectothiorhodospiraceae bacterium
GCCCGTGGGCTCATGGAGCAGCTCGAGGTGGTCGGCGTGCTCTGCGTCGAGTTCTTCCTCACCCGCGACGAGCGGCTGCTGGTCAACGAGCTGGCGCCGCGCCCGCACAACTCCGGTCATTTCACCTTCGATGCCTGCCTCACCAGCCAGTTCGAGCAGCAGGTCCGTGCCATCTGCGGGCTGCCTCTGGGCAGCACCGAGCTGCTGCGGCCAGCGGCCATGACCAACCTGCTCGGCGATCTCTGGACCGACGGCGAACCGAACTGGGCAGCCGCCCTGGCCGATCCGCAGGTAAAACTGCACCTGTACGGCAAAGCAGAAGCTCGACCGGGCCGGAAGATGGGTCACATCACCGCTTTCGGCAGCGATCGCGACGATGCCCGTCGACGGGCGGTCGCAGCGCGCGAAGCGCTGTTACGCCGCTAGCCTACCGGCCGCCCGAGCGTGCTGCCGGCTGGGCGCTGCGACCCATTCCCTTGAGCCGCGCCGGCTCCATCCGGCAACATGCCGGGTTTACTCCCCCAACACTTCTAACCAACGGGAACCCGCCGATGTGGTTTAAGAACCTCTGCCCCTACCGCCTGCTGCAGCCGTTCCAGCTCTCTGCCGAGGAACTGGAAGACAAGCTTGCCGCCGCCGCCTTCACGCCCTGCGGCAACCTGGATATGCAAAGCCGCGGTTGGGTGGCGCCGATGGGCAAGGAGGGCGTGCAGCTCGTCCACGCCGCCAATGGTGCCTATCTGCTCTGCCTGCGCGAGGAGAGCAAGCTGCTGCCGGCCAGCGTGGTGCGGGAGGCGCTGGATGCGCGCATCGCCGAGCGCGAGGAGAAGGAAATGCGCAAGGTGCGCAAGCGCGAGCGCGAGCAGCTCAAGGAAGAAATCATCTTCGAGCTCCTGCCGCGCGCCTTCACCCGCTCCCGTCAGACCTACGCATACATCGACACCGTCGGCGGCTGGCTGGCCGTGGACTGCGGTTCCTGGCGCCAGGCCGAAGCGTTCACCGAGTACCTGCGCGAGTGCCTGGGCACGCTGCCGATCGCGCCGCCGGCCACGACCGATGCACCGCAGAGCATCATGACCGACTGGCTCGCCAACGACCGTCTGCCGCACGATCTGGAGCTCGGCGAAGAGGCGGTGTTCGAGGACCCGGCCACCGAAGGCTGCGAGATCCGCTGCAAGCGCCAAGACCTCTACGCCGACGAGATCAAGGGACACCTCAAGTCCGGCAAGCGCATCCGCCGGCTGGCCCTGAGCTGGGGGGAACGACTGTCGTGCGTGGTGGACGCCGACTACTCGCTGAAGCGGATGAAGTTCGGCGATGTGATCAAAGAAGCGGCTGCCAACAGCGATCCGCAGACCTACGCCGAACAGTTCGATGCCGACTTCACGCTGCTGGTGCTGGAACTGCGCAACCTGCTGCCTCGGCTGATGGAGCTGTTCGGTGGCGAAGCGCGAGGCAAGGTGGCCTGAGCGAAAAGCGACTTTTCTCCACAGAGCGAGTCAGGCAAAACTGTGGCGTGCTGATGCGCCCCATGGCTGTTGCGCCTCAGCCGTGAGCTTCATTCATCCCGCAACAGCGGCTCCAGCAGCGGCCAGATCTGCTCGAGGATCAGCGGCTGGGCCTGAGCGGTGGGATGCAGACCGTCGTCCTGGATCAGCCCTGGCCGGCCCAGGGCATCATCCAGGGAAAGCACCGCAAGCGGCAACTGCCGCTCACGGGCGAGGCTCCGGTAGACGGCCGCGAACCGGCTGTTGAAGGCCGCGCCGTAGTTGGCGGGCAGCTGCACGCCGACCAGCAGCACCCGGCTGCCGGCCGCGCGCGCCTTGTCGACGATGGCCTGCAGATTGCGCTGCGTCTCGGCAGGCGGGATGCCGCGCAGGCCGTCGTTGCCGCCCAGCTCGACCACCACGACCTGCGGCACATGGCGCTCCAGCGCGGCCGGCAGGCGCGTGAGGCCGCCCTGGCTGGTGTCGCCGCTGATGCTGGCGTTGACGACCCGGTGCGGATAGCCTTCAGCGGCGAGCTGCCGCGCCAGCAACGCCGTCCAGCCCTGATCGCGGGCCATGCCGTAGGCCGCGCTCAGGCTGTCGCCGAGAACCAGGATGGTGGGCTGGCCGGCTGCCGCCGGCAGACAGCAGAGCATCAGCAGCAGAGGAAGGAAGCGTCTTAGCATGGCGGATCTCGTGCTCGAAGCAGAAAGTCTCGGTATGCGGTTCCAGGGCCCGGACGGCGACATCGCCCTGTTCGACGGCCTGCATCTGGCCGTCGCCGCCGGCGAGAGCGTCGCGATCCTTGGCGCTTCCGGCTCCGGCAAGTCGACCCTGCTCGGCCTGCTTGCCGGC
>JAJUFY010000191.1 GCA_029263635.1 Ectothiorhodospiraceae bacterium
CTTCTGCCAAGGCTTGCCGGCGAGTCGGGCTGTCAGGCATGGTGCGGATCAGGGTCTCGATCCGGTCGGCCTGCGCGCCGACGCCGGGCCAGCCGAGCACGCCGGCGGTGCCCTTCAGCTTGTGCGCCTCGGCGGCCATCTGCTGCCAGTCCCGGGCGCGCAGGCTCTCATCGAGCAGTGCCAGCCGGCCGGGCAGATCCTGCGCGAAGCGCCTGGCCAGCACGGCGATAGCGGCGGGCTTGACCGCATCGGAAACCGCCGCCCTGGGCAGGAAGCGCTGCAGTGTCTCGCCGAAGCGGCGGCGGTCGATGGGCTTGCCGAGGCAGGCATCGAAGCCGGCCTGGAGATAATGCTGGACATCGGCAGACATGACATTGGCCGTCAGCGCCACGACAGGCTTCGGAAAGCCGCAATCGCGCAAGGCGGCAAGGGCATCCAGCCCACTCATGCCGGGCATCTGGATATCCAGGATCACCAGGTCGAAGCTGTCCGCCAGTGCCGCGGCCACCGCCTGCTCGCCGTCCTCGACCAGCACCGGCTGCAGCCCGAGCTGCTCGAGATAGTGCTGGATCAGCAATCGGTTGTCGGCACTGTCATCGGCCACCAGCACCCTGCCCGTCAGGCGGACCGCGGCCGGCGCCGGCATGGCCGGCTCGGCGCCGGCCGGCAGCGCGGCATCGAAACGCGGCTGCTGCATCGGCACGCCCTGCAAAGGACCGGTAGGCAGCGTCAGCTCGAACACCGAACCGACGCCCACGGCGCTGCTGACGCCGATGGTGCCGCCCATGCCTTCCACCAGCTGCCGGGTAATGGCCAGTCCCAGCCCGGTACCGGCGTAGCGGCGGCTGCGCGGATCTTCCACCTGCGCAAATGGCTGGAACAGTTTCGCCTTGTCCTCCTCGCGGATGCCAATGCCGGTGTCCTGCACCCGGATCCGCAGTCGCTGCGCCGCGGGATCGCAGTCAACCGTGACCTCTACGCCGCCGGCCTGCGTAAACTTGACGGCGTTATTGCACAGGTTGAACAGCGCCTGGCGGACCCGGGCCGGGTCGCCGATGATCCGCTCGGGAATCGGCGTGCTGGCGCTGACACGGAAGTACAGCCCTTTCTCGCCGGCCAGCAGCGTCATGGCGGCGACGACGTCCCGCAGCAGCTCCGCCGGCGCGAAGGCAATGCGGTCGAAAGCCAGCCGTCCGGCTTCGATTTTCGAGATATCCAGAATGTCGTTGATCAGGCCGAGCAGATGCCGGCCATTGCGGAGGATCGCGGCTGCCGAACGCCCCACTTCCGAATCGCTGCCGGCCTGCTCGACCAGCATTTCGGCAAAGCCGATGATGGCGGTCAGCGGCGTGCGGATCTCGTGGCTGGTATTGGCGACGAACACGCTCTTGGCTGCCGCCGAAGCCTCCGCGGCAGCCTTGGCATCGGCCAGCTGATGCTGGGTGCGCCGCAGCTCATCCAGCGCCGCCTCGATCTCCCGGCGCTGCGATTCGACCGTGGCGTACAGCTCGGCATTGCCGATCGCGGTGCCGATCACGGCGCACAGCGCCTCGATCAGGCTGATGTCCGGCTCGGGCAGCTCGACCGTCTGGCGGACACTGATGAGCCAGAGCACGCCGACCGCCTCCCGCCGGCGACGGATCGGCACGAACAGAAAGGTCCGCGGGCTTTCCATCAATGCCAGCGCCTCGCGGTCCATCTTCGACATCGGCAGGTGCAGGACCTGCGAAACGTCCGGGATCAGCACCCGCGAATCATGGACATAGGCGAAGGCGGTAGCGCCCTCGGCCGGATCCAGCCGGAACCGGCGCTCCCGGTAGAAGTCCTGCCAGGCCCTCTGCAGCGGCTCGAGCGTGCTGTCGCGTACCCCGATCCGCTTCACCACCAACCGGTCCTGCTCGCGCAGCACGACGCCGGCCATGTCGAACGGCAGCCAGCTCAGCAGATCGTCGGTGATGAGGCGGTAAATCTGCTCGGTGTCGGTGAGCTCGATCAGCCGGTTGGCCAGGTCCAGGAACCGCTGCTGCTCCGCCGTGGCATGGACGATCTCCGCCTCGCGGCGACGCAGGTCGGTATAGAACAGCGCGTTGCGGATCTGCTCGGCGAACAGTGGCAGCCGTTGCTCGAGCATCTGCAGGCGCTCGGCATTCAGTCCCGGCCGCTGGCGAAAGGCGAAGACCACGCCGGCTGCCCGCTCTCCGAGCCGGATCGGCATCGCCACCGCGGTATGGATGCGCCAGCGCTGGAAGCGGTTGCGAAGCGACGGCGGCCACTGCGCCAGCTCGGCCGCCGTGACCTGCACGGTCGTGGCGGTGCGGTAGGCGACCGCCAGCGGATCTTTCCCGTCGAGCGGCTCGCGCAGCTCCGCGTAAGCGCTCTCCATGCCGGCGAATTCCGCCGGCAGCTGGATATGGCGACAGGCAAGCGCGCTCTCGGCGGCATCCGGCAGGCCGACCAGATAACCATCGAACAGCCCGCCTGCCAGCACCTGCTCGCCCAGCAGCTGCAGCAGCGGCTTGAGCTCGATGTTGGCGCTGATCTGCCGGCACAGCCACGCCAGCTCCGCCTGCTCACGCCGGCTGTTTTCCAGAGCCTCGCGGATCGCCACGCCGCGGATCGGCGCCGTCATGCCGAGCATGAACTCCCGCACTTCCGCAAGCTGGCTGTCGCTGAGCGGCGGGCGCTGCCGCCGCACGCCGAAATGGACCACCCCGAGGGTTTTCCCATCGGCGACGATGGGCACGATGAACGATTCCACCAGCCCGAGCGCGCGCGCGGCCTGCCGGTCGATTTCGCTCGGGCGCGTGCCGCGGCTGCGCTCAGGATGGGCATAGACTGCCTGCTGCCGGAGCGCGACCCACGCCGAAACCGAAGCCCGTGGATCCAGCGGCACGTCGACAGCGACATGGGCCCGCGCCTGCTCGTCGAGCACCACGCCATGGGTGCGGTAGCCGCGCAGCAGCTGATGCGTCTCATCCATGAGCTGGATGCCTACGGTGTCGAATCCCCAGCGCTCGCGGATATGGAGCAGGATGTCTTCGAGCAGATCGTCGACGTTCGACGCCCGGCTGAGCTTGCGGATCAGCTCCGCCTCCTTGCGCAACAGTTCGATCGACTGCTGCAGTCGGGCAAGCTCTGCCGCGGTTCCGCTGCCAGGTGGTACAGCGCTATCGGTCACGACCGGCCTCGTACAGGCGTGGGAAACACCAGGCGCATTATGACAAAAGCCAACGCGCGCAAATCCGGCTTACCGGGACTTCTCCGGATCGCTCGCGGTCCGCCGGTCCTGATCGTGCCCCGATCGCCAGATGAAACTCAAGATCTCCTCAGCAGCACGGCGCTGAACATGATGTCGGCATCGACCTGCGGACAGCCGTGCAGTCCCATCCGCTGCAGGCGGAAGTGCTGATGATCGGCGAGGAAACGCTCCACCACCGCCTCATTCTCTTCGACCAGCCAGCTGCAGGTACTGTAGACCAGCCGGCCGCCGGCCCGCACGGCTTTCGCGGCATTTGCCAGCAGCCGCAGCTGCAGCGTCGTCAGTTCCTGCAGGCCTGCCTCCGACACCCGAAAGCGGGCGTCGGGATTGCGCCGCCAGGTCCCGGTCGAGCTGCATGGGGCGTCCACCAGCACCCAATGGAAACCGCGCCGGCTCTCGACCTCCCGGCTGAAAGCGGGCGGTTCGCCGCCTTCCCAGCCCAGCGTCCGGACGTTGTGGAAACCGGCCCGTGCGGTCCGACGCCGGACCTCGCTCAGCTTATAGGTACGGATGTCGGAGGCGTACAGCGCGCCCCTGTTGGCCAGCGCGGCGGCAAGCTGCACGCTCTTGCCGCCGCCACCGGCGCACGCATCCCACACCAGCTCGCCCGGACGGGCCTCGACGGCGCCGCCGATCTGCTGGCTGGCCCAGTCCTGGATCTCGAAGGCCCCCGAGCGATAGGCAGGCAGCTCATAGATCCCGCGCTCGCCCGTCACCCGCAGCGCCAGGCCGCTTGCCTCGACCTCCAGCCCATGCGCTTCCAGCTCCTGCACCACCTCCTCGCGCCGCTCGGGGTGGTTGAGCCGCAGCCACAGCGGCGGCTTGCGTGCCTGGGCGGCCAGGAAGGCATCGAGCTGCGCTGCCGTCCAGCCGCTGCGGCCGGCCCGCCCGGCCAGTGGTCCGGCGAAGTCGAGCGGGATGCCCTGCCATAGCAGGCGCACAGCCAGCGAGGGCGTACCAGCCTGCCGCCGCTCCAAAGCTTCCAGCAGCCGCTCGGATCGGTGCCCGAGTTCACCGGCAGCCGCTGCGGGCAGCGGCCACTCGCCGCTCGTCTCCCGGGTATAGCGATAGCCGGCGACCTGCAGCACCAGCTCCGCCGGCAGCCGCCGTATGGCTTCGGCCGCTGCGGCCGGGGATCCGCAAGTCCTGGAAAATTCCTCGACAGCGGCGTCCAGAGCGGCCTCGTCCGCCGCCTGCCGGCCGGCGGCATCGAGAAAGGCCGCCAGATAGGCGAAGCGGACCGCCGCGAACAGGATCTCGCTGTAGGCACGCCGGTCCCGACGACCGAACTGCGGATACTGTTTCAGCGCCGCCGCCAGCCAGCGGTCGAATTGCGGCAGCGATTCGTGCGCCATGTACTGCCGCCACAGCTCACTGGCATAACGATACCGGGAGACGGCGCGGCCACGATGAGATTGGGATTGGCTCATGGGAATCGGCGTTGGAACGGCGCGCCATTTTGCGGCCGGCCGTGCCAGCGGGCAAGGCTCCCTGCTCAGGAAGCCAGCGGCAGGCGGACCCGGAACGTCATGCCGCCCTGCGGGTTGCTCTCCCCGCTCATGCGCCCGCCGTGGAATTCGACGATGGAGC
>JAJUFY010000243.1 GCA_029263635.1 Ectothiorhodospiraceae bacterium
CGAGCATCAGCCGCTTGGCCGCCTGGGGGGCGTCGCGCAGCTCCTGCTCGTGATCCCGCAGCGCGGCGGTGGCGTCCTGGAATGCCTGGGCGACCAGTTCCGCCGCCTGCCCGGGAGGCGGCGGCTCGGCGTTCGCAGTGCCCAAGGCTGCAAGCCCCACGGCCAGCAGGAACAGGATCCTCGTCAGTCTCATATCGCTCACTCCAGAAGGCTGTGATGGCGGCTGGCGCCGCGGCGCATTGGCTTATGGTCGCACAAGGCGCCGGGATTGGCTGTGAACGGCTGGCTTGCCGAAAGCCCGGCGATGCCTGCCCGGACACCGGGCTCTTTGTGATGTGCTGCCCGACTTTGCTAGGCTCGCCGGGAACGGGCGGTTTCAGCCGCTCACGGAACGTTGGTGCGTTTGCGCGGACCCTGCGGCCAGAAGCGCGCCTTGCCGGATCGTATGGCCGGCATGGCGGAGGCCGGGCCGGAGCGTTGCCGGTGATTCCAAAAAGATCCTGATCATCCGCACGCGAAGGGGGTAACGTGCGTCTCCATTATCATTGGTTTCTGCTCTCACTGCTGCTGTCGTTCCTGGTCGCAGGCTGCGCGACCACGCCGGAGGCCAAGGGTCCTGATGCCGGTCATCAGGCCGCCGCGAAGCGGTTCCTGCATAGCTGGGGAGCCGGCGAGCTGACCTATGAGGCGTTCCAGCGCATCCATGTCGAGCGGGTCAAGGAGCAGCCGCCGGCGATGGCCGAAGTGGTGCAGCGGATCTTCGCCGACATCACGCCGGAGGTGTTCGAGGATCTGGCCGCCGAGGTCTACGCGCGTCACCTGGGCCGCACGCATCTGACCGACTTGGCGCAGTTCACCGAGAGTCCGACCGGCAACAGGTTCTTCCGCCGGGTGGTTGGGAGCGTGATGTCCGGCAAGACGGTCAACGGCTCGACGCTGATGCAGGAGTTCGATGCCGACGAGCTGACCGAGATCATGAAGTTCGCCCAGAGCGAAGCCTTCCTTGCCTTGCGCCAAGCGCTGCCTACCATCAATCGCGAGCTGGCTGAGGCGGGGCGGCGCTTTGGCGAGGAGCGCCTGCGCGAGTACCTCGATCGCCAGTAAGCCGCCCGGGAAATCTTCTGCCGGCGGCGCGGTCCTTAGAAGATATGCGGCGGTTTGCCCGCCGTCTGCCGTGTCTGACACCTCGCCGTACCGGAGTCCGCATGTTTCCTGCGTTCAGCCTTCACTACAGCCGCCTGCCGGAGCGCTTCTACGAGCGCTTCAATCCTGAGCCTGTGCGCCTGCCGCAGCTGATCGCCTTCAACCGCCCGCTGGCGGAAGAGCTGGGCTTCGATCTGGCGGCACTGCCGAGCCGCGAGGAGCTCGCCCGCTACTTCGCCGGCAATGCGGTGCCGCCCGGGGCGGAGCCGGTTGCGCAGGCCTATGCCGGGCATCAGTTCGGCGGCTTCGTGCCGCGGCTGGGGGACGGTCGCGCCGTGCTGCTTGGCGAGGTGGTCGATCGTCACGGCCGGCTGCGCGACATCCAGCTCAAGGGCGCCGGCCGTACTCCGTCTTCCCGCGGCGGCGACGGCCGGGCGCCGCTGGGGCCGGTGCTGCGGGAATACCTGGTCAGCGAGGCCATGCATGCCATGGGCATCCCGACCACCCGCTCGCTGGCGGCGGTGACCACCGGCGAGCCGGTCTATCGCGAGACCGTGCTGCCGGGCGGTGTGCTGACGCGGGTGGCGGCCAGCCATATCCGCATCGGCACCTTCGAATATTTCGCCGCCCGCGGCGACGTCGAGGGGCTGCGCCTGCTGGCTGATCACGTCATCGAGCGCCATTATCCGCAGCTTGCCGGGCTGGCCGGCGGCGAGCGCTACCTGACGCTGCTGGCGGCGGTGCTGGAGCGGCAGGCGGCGCTAGTGGCGCGCTGGATGGGTGTGGGCTTCATCCACGGCGTGATGAATACCGACAACACCGCGATTTCCGGCGAGACCATCGACTACGGTCCCTGCGCCTTCATGGAAGCCTATGATCCGCGCACGGTGTTCAGCTCCATCGACCAGAGCGGGCGCTATGCCTACGGTAACCAGCCGGGCATCGCCGTCTGGAACCTGGCGCGCCTGGCGGAGGCGCTGCTGCCGCTGTTCGATGCCGACGAGCAGTGCGCGATCGAGCAGGCTACCGAGGTGATCGAGCGTTTCGCCGGCCGCTACCAGGCCGAATGGCTGGCGGTGATGCGCGCCAAGCTCGGGCTCGCCCACGAGCATGAGGCCGATGGCGAGCTGATCGAGGCGCTGCTGCAGGCGCTGTATAGCGGCCGAGCCGACTTCACGCTGAGTTTCCGCCGGCTGGCTGACTGCGCAGCGTCGCCGTCGGCGGATCAGGCGCTGCTGGAGCAGTTCAGGGTGTCCGATGCTATTCAGGCATGGCTGCCGCGCTGGCGCGAGCGGCTTGCGGCGGAGGAACAGCCGTTGGAGGCAGCCGCCGCGCGGATGCGGGCCGTCAATCCGCTCTACATCCCCCGCAATCACCTGGTCGAGCAGGCCATCACCGCAGCGGTGGAGGAGGATGATTTCAAGCCCTTCGAAACCCTGCAGGCGGTGCTTGCGCGGCCCTTCGAAGAGCAGCCCGGTTACGAGCGCTACGCCCAGCCGGCAGCACCCCATGAGCGGGTGGTACGCACCTTCTGCGGGACTTAGGTCATCGGCGTAGGGCGCGTGCAATGGCACGAGTCCCTTCCCGTTACGTCATTGCGGATGCCAGCGAAGCAATCTGGGGATGGCCGAAGCGCACCGGTTGGTGCTCACATCCCGAGATTGCTCACGACAGCGCGCTGCTGCGCGTTGCGTCGTCGCTGGCGCTCCTCGCAATGACGGAGGGGCGGCAGGGCCGACCCTGATGGCTGGCGCGGCTGCTGATCAGTCCGGCTTGCTGCCGGTCTCCCGCCCCGGCGGCAGCACCACCCATTCCGGCTCATGAAATTCGCCGATCACCCGGATCTCACAGAAGGGCGCGGCGCTGCGGATGATCTCGGCGACCGCGGGATCGTGCCTGGCCTCCATGGCGTCCCGCTGCGCCTTCGACTCCCAGCTGGCAATGGCGATCAGGGTGCGATCGTCGCCGATCTTGCGGTGGAGTTCGGTGCCCTTCGCCCCGGGGGCCTGCTGGATCAGCCGGCTGGCGCGGACCCAGGCGTCGGCGTACTGCTCGGCGGTGTAGCCGTCTTTGATACGGACCTCGAAGATGAATTTCATCCGCTCTCTCCCCGGGCTTGCGGGTCTCAGGGCCGAGCCTGTCAGGAGGGGCGTGCCTGAGGGCGCGGCCACTCCACCACTTCCAGCCGGTTGACCACCAGGAACCAGGGCTTGTCGCCGGCGGTGCGTACCCGCAGCCAGTCGCCTTCCACCGCAATCCGTGCGGTAGCCGGCAACCCGCCATTGGCTTCGACATCGCGGCTGCGGATCAGCAGCTGCACCACGCCCTCGTCGGTGAGCAGACCTACCCAGCTCCAGAACGCGGATTCATGCTGGGGACTGCAGATTGTCGAGCCGATCAGAGTATCCATAACTATTTACTGGAGCCGGCCGGGTGCGGAGCAAAGCCCGGCATGGCCGAAACGGCTGGGCTGGAGGCGATCGGTATCGGTTTTCTGCCAGACTTCCCCCGAAGGCTGTCGATTGCCGGCTTCGCCAGACGACTATTGGTGAGGCAGGCTGCTTGTCCCGAGTCAGCCGGTTACGGCCGCCGCCATTCCCGATGCCGAGGAGAGAGCCGATGCAACGATTCAGCACCTGTCTGTGGTTCGACCACCAGGCCGAAGAGGCGGCCCGGTTCTACACCGCCGTGTTCCGGAACGCGCGGGTGACCAGCACCAGCCACTATAGCGAGGC
>JAJUFY010000280.1 GCA_029263635.1 Ectothiorhodospiraceae bacterium
CAGGATGGCGTGCTCGATGCCGCCGATGTACAGATCCACCGGCCCCCAGTAGTTCACCCGCTCGTCCAGCATGGCCTGGTCCTGATCCGGGCAGGTGAAGCGCTCGGCGTACCAGCTCGACTCCATGAAGGTATCGAAGGTATCGGTCTCGCGCTTGGCCGGGCCCCCGCATTGCGGGCAGGTGGTCTGGTAGAACTCCGGCATCCGCTTGAGCGGCGAGCCGGTGCCGTCGAATTCGATATCCTCGGGCAACACCACCGGCAGCTGATCCTCCGGCACCGGCACGTCGCCGCACTGCTCGCAGAGGATCATCGGGATCGGCGCGCCCCAGTAGCGCTGGCGCGACACTCCCCAGTCGCGCAGCCGGAAGTTGACCTTCTTCTCCCCCTTGCCAAGCGCGGCGAGCTTGTCGGCGATGGCGTCGAACGCCTGTTCCGAGGTCAGCCCGCTGAACTCGCCGGAGTCCACCAGCACGCCCTTTTCGGTATACGCCGCTTCGCTGATGTCGGACTCGCCGCCGCCGGCCGGGTTGATCACCCGCTTGACGGGCAGGCCGTAGGCACGGGCGAACTCCCAGTCGCGCTGGTCGTGGGCCGGCACCGCCATCACCGCGCCGGCGCCGTATTCCATCAGCACGAAGTTGGCCACCCACACCGGCACCGTCTCGCCGGTAAGCGGGTGAACGGCCTTAAAGCCGGTGTCCACGCCCTTCTTGTCCATGGTGGCCATGTCGGCCTCGGCCACCTTGGAATGGCGGCACTCCTCGATGAAGGCGGCAAGCGCGGGGTTGCTTTCGGCAGCCGCCTTGGCCAGCGGATGTTCGGCCGCCACCGCCACGTAGGTAACGCCGAACAGGGTATCCGGTCGGGTGGTGTAGACGGTCAGGGCCTCGTCGCGGCCCTCGATGCCGAACTGCAGCTCCACGCCCTCGGAGCGACCGATCCAGTTGCGCTGCATGGCGCGCACCTGCTCCGGCCACTGCCCCTCCAGCTTTTCGAGATCGTCCAGCAGCTCCTGAGCGTAGGCCGTGATCCTGAAGAACCACTGCGGGATCTCGCGCCGCTCCACCAGCGCGCCGGAGCGCCAGCCGCGGCCATCGATCACCTGCTCGTTGGCGAGCACGGTCTGATCGACCGGGTCCCAGTTGACGGTGGCGGTCTTCTTGTAGACAAGGCCTTTCTTGTACAGCCGGGTAAACAGCCACTGCTCCCAGCGGTAGTAGCTCGGATCGCAGGTGGCGATCTCGCGCGACCAGTCGTAGCCGAAGCCGAGCGACTTCAGCTGCCGGCGCATGTAGGCGATGTTCTCGCGGGTCCACTTGGCCGGCGGCACCTTGTTCTGGATCGCCGCGTTCTCGGCCGGCAGGCCGAAAGCATCCCAGCCCATGGGCTGCAGCACGTTCTTGCCCAGCATGCGCTGGTAGCGGGCGATCACGTCGCCGATGGTGTAGTTGCGCACATGCCCCATGTGCAGCCGGCCGCTCGGGTAGGGGAACATGGACAGGCAGTAGTACTTGGGCTTGTCCTTGTCCTCGACGGCCTTGAAGCTGCCGTGTTTTTCCCAATAAGCCTGGGCTTCAGGCTCCACGAGGTCGGGTCTGTAAGTGGCGTCCATCGAATCGTGTGCGTCCGGTGAGTCTGTGACGAATGCGCCTGCGGCCGGGAGCCGGGCACGGGGAAAGGCAGAGGATACCTGAGCGATCCGGCGCTTGCACGATGGCGTCTGGGATCCCAGATAGCGAAAAGGACGCGCGGAGGGGAGCGCCATGGCAGAACAGGATCAGAACCGGCTGTTGCGCGGTTACGAGCAGATGCTGCACCGCCTGCGCGAGATGATGGACCAGCCGGACCACCTGACCCGCCCGCGGCTGCGGGACGCACTGGAGACGGCCAAGCAGCAGTCCGTCGAACAGGGCGAGCTCTCACGCGAGGAAGCAGACCGCATCGGCAACTACCTGCGGCGCGACCTGGAACAGGCGGCGCAGTATACCGCCAGCGACGAGCAGGACCTTGCCGGCTGGCTGCGCATGGATCTGCAGCTGATCGAGGACTGGCTGCTCGACCAGTTCGCCAAGGCCACCGACCTCACCAAGATCGAATTCATGAACTTCCAGCGCGGCCTCGCTCCGGCCGAGGTCTACGTCACCGGCGAAGTGGCAGGGCCCGGCACTCTGCGCTGCACCAGCTGCGGCGAGACGCTGCAGTTCGAGCGGGTAGACCAGATTCCGCCCTGCCCCAACTGCGGAAACCAGGAATTCATCCGGCCGGCCGCCGGGCAGCCGGAGGAATGAACCGTTGTCCCCCTACCTCCGGCGCGGTGGCGCGGCAGCGACCGCTGTGACGCTGTCGTCACGAGATTGCTTCGCTGCTGGGCTCGCAATGACGGAACAGAGGCGGCGCTTTCTTAAGACGGAGAGGACGGCCGGCTCTCCGGCGCGCTTTCCCGCCGCAGCCGGCCGGTGATGAGGAGCCCGAGCAAGGCCGCCGTCAGCAGCCCCAGCACCGGATAGTCCAGCCAGCGCACGTATGGCGTGGCGCCCTGCCTCGGAGTGGCTTCCACGGTCAGGGTGGTGGTCTCGAACTGCGGCGCCCGGGCGACGATGCGGCCCTTGTGGTCGATCAGGGCGGTGATGCCGGTGTTGGTGGCACGCAGCAGGTCGCGGCCGGTCTCCAGCGCGCGCATGCGCGCCATCTGCAGATGCTGGTGCGGCGCCAGCGAGTCGCCGAACCAGGCGTCGTTGCTGACGTTGATCAGCAGCTGCGCCGCCGGCAGCACCGCCGCCACCTCCGGCCCGAACGCCACCTCGTAGCAGACGGTGGTGCCGATCGGGTAGCCGGCGGCGTGCAATGGCGCAGCTACAGTACCGGCATCGAAATCCGACATCGGCGCACCGAGAATGTCGAAAGCCCTGCCGAATACGCTGCGCAGGGGCAGGTATTCGCCGAACGGCACCAGGTGCCGCTTGTGGTAGATGCCGGGCTCGGCGCCGAGGCTCACCACGCTGTTGTAGGCCTTGGCCGACTGCAGATCGAAGAACGGCACACCCAGCACCAGCTCGCTGCCGTGAGCAAGGCCGCGCTCGGCGAGCGGCTCGAGGTAGTCGTGGGCAAGCCTGTGGTACCAGTTCGGCACCGCCGCCTCCGGCCAGACCACCAGGTCCACGCCCCAATGCGGTTCGGTCAGCTCCCGGTAGCGGTCCAGCGTGGTCTGCTGGAAATCCGGCGACCATTTCAGCTCCTGCGGTACGTTGCCTTGCACCAGCACGGCGCTCAGCGCGGGACCCGCCGGCGCCGTCCAGTCCCGGTCCAGCAGGCGCAGCCCGAGCAGC
>JAJUFY010000080.1 GCA_029263635.1 Ectothiorhodospiraceae bacterium
CATCACGTACACGGATTCCATGATGGCCAGCAGGAACGCCAGTCCCAGCGTCAGGGGTACGAACAGAAAGTGGTACATGGCAGTTGCCGCGAACTGCCAGCGAGATAGCTCTACGACAGTATCGGAGATCATACGCCTCACCTCTTCCAGGGCGACGATTCCAAGCTACTCCTCTACCCGTCGCAGCGATTGACCTGAATCAAGTTAATGCTGCAGCGCCGCATGGCCGGCCGCCGTTCGCTCACTCCCCCTGGAATCCTGCCGGCGTGGCCACTGCTGTCGCCGACCTGCGACAGCGCCGGGCGTTGCCGCTGCAGGCTTTCGGCGATCCCGCCGGATTTGCTGTCGTCAAACGGTGACGGTCAGGGCTCTGCAACGCCCCGCATCGGGCCGCAACGAAGCCGTTCGTGCGCCTCACGGCCGCTGGCACGCGGCTTGCTTACTCTCCAGGAGAGGCTCAGCCATCGTGGTACGAACATGGAACAGCGCACGCCGATACGCGTGTTCGCACGCTCCCGGCGCCGGCCGCGGCGCCGCGCCAAGCCTCTGAAAGACATCCCCTTTGCATCGACCGGGCCCCGGCAAGGCTGACTCTCCTCCGTCTCCCGTGTTCTGCTGGCCTTGTCCCTGATTGCCCCCCGCACGGGGGGCTTTTTTATGGACCTGCAGCACGCCGGACCCGGACCTTGGCACAGCACTTGCTAAATGATTCTCAGCTTCGGCGGGACCCGAACGGGAGTCGGCCAGCGGGGTTTGCACCACGGACAGGGCACCCGCGGAACAGGGACGTTCCACCTGCCGATGCTGTCGCCAACAACAACGTAGACGCAGGGACAGGTCGATGAAGGAGATGCTGTTCATCATGATTGCCATCCTGATACCGCCGACGCTCACCTATCTCGGCATCGCCGGCGACGGCCACGCCCGGCGCATGGCATTCGGATGGCAGCGGCAGGCGGCCATGCATCGAGCCGCCGACGCCTATCCGGCCGTGGAACGGTGCTGGCCGAATAGCGGCGGAAATTCGCCTTCGCCGACCGTAGGGCCTTGATATTGCCGCTTGTTCGCTGCAAGCCCCGCGTATACAGTTAAGAACCATTCCATTCACTACATTCGATCTGCAAACGGCTCCGGCCTAGCCGCATTCCAAGGATTACTCGTGAACGTTTTCGTATGGCCGGTGCGTGTCTACTACGAAGACACCGATAGCGGCGGCATCGTCTACCACGCCAACTACCTGAAGTTCATGGAGCGCGGGCGCACCGAATGGCTGCGCGCGCTGGGCTTCGACCAAAGCCGGCTGAAACAGGAACTCGGCATCCTGTTCGTGGTCCGTTCTCTGCGGATCGATTATGCGAAGCCGGCGCAATTCGACGACAAACTCGAGATTGTTACCCGCGTCATGGCGCGCCGGGGAGCAAGTCTGCTATTCCATCAGGCCGTCCGGCGGGTGGAGCCGGAGCCTGCGTTATTGGCCGAGGGCGAGGTGAAAGTCGCCTGCCTGGATGCCAGCACGTTGAGGCCGCGCCCGCTCCCCGACCTCATTGCAACGGAGATAGAGGATGTCGGTTGATCTCTCTCTGGCACACCTGATTCTGCAGGCGAGCCCGGTCGTCCAGCTCGTCATGCTGATCCTGGTAGGCGCCTCGATCGCCTCGTGGACCATCATCTTCAGCAAGCACTCTGCGCTGAAGGCGGCCCATGCCGGTGCCGAAGAATTCGAAGAGCGCTTCTGGTCGGGCGGCAATATCGCCGAGCTCTACGCCCAGGCCAATCGCACCGATGAGAGCAGCGGCGGCCTGGAGCGCATCTTCCGGGCCGGCTTCCGCGAGTTCTCGCGGATGCGCATGCAGAACGTCGGCTCCGAGGCCGTGGTCGAAGCCTCGCAGCGGGCCATGCGGGTGGCGTTCTCGCGCGAGCTGGACGATCTCGAGGCACGGCTGCCCTTCCTCGCCACGGTCGGCTCGACCAGTCCTTATATCGGCCTGTTCGGCACCGTCTGGGGCATCATGAATTCCTTCCAGGCGCTCGGCCACATGCAGCAGGCGACCCTGGCGACCGTGGCGCCGGGCATCGCCGAGGCCTTGATCGCGACCGCCATCGGCCTGTTCGCCGCCATCCCGGCCGTGATCGCCTACAACCGCTACTCGAACCGGGCGGAGCGGCTGGCCAGCCGCTATGAGATCTTCATGGAGGAATTCACCAGCATCCTCCAGCGCAACATCCACAGCATCGTCGCCAGCGACGAACGCTCGGCCAGCTGAGGGACGCGAACATGGCCGCCCCGATGCAGAGCAGTCTCGGTCGCCGCCGCGGGCGCCGGCCGATGTCCGAGATCAACGTCGTCCCCTACATCGACGTGATGCTGGTCCTGCTGGTGATCTTCATGGTCACGGCGCCGCTGCTCACGCAGGGCGTGTCGGTGGACCTGCCGCAGGCGAGCGCGGCTCCGGTCGATACCCGGGATCAGGAACCGCTGATCGTGGGCATCCTGGCCGACGGCAGCTACCATCTGAGCATCGAGCAGGACCGCGAGGTCAGCCTGCCGGAACTGCTGACCATGGTCTCGGCCGTAATGCAGCGCCGGCCCGACACGCCGGTGCTGGTCAAGGGCGACCGCAACGTGCCCTACGGCCGGGTGGTGGAAGCCATGGCGCAGCTGCAGCAGGCGGGCGTGCCCAGGGTCGGGCTAATGACGGAACCGGCAGGGCGCTAGACCGATGCGCGACAATGCCGATACGCTCAAGGCCTTCGGGCTGGCGCTGGCGGTGCACGCGGCGGTGCTGGGCGCCTTCACCTTCAGCCTGTCGCTGCCCAGCCGGGTGCACCAGGTGCCGCCGCAGGAGACGGATCAGCCGATCCAGGCCTTCGCCGTCGACGCCGCTGCCGTACAGGCCGAGGTCGAGCGCCAGCAGGCCAAGGAGGCTGCCGCCCGCGCCGCCGAGCAGCGACGCCAGCGCGAGCTGGCCGAGCAGGAGCGCAAGGCCCGCGAAGCGCGGGCGCGCGAGGAGCAGCGGCTGCAGGAAATCGCCCGCCAGCGCGAAGAAGCGAAGCGGCAGCAGGAAGCCGAACAGGCCCGGCTGGCCAGGCTCAAGGAAGAACAGGCGCGCGAGGCCGAGCGGCTGCAGAAGCTGCAGGAACAGCGCGCGGCCGAGGAGGCCAAGCGCAAGGCCGAGGAACAGGCGCGGCTGGAGCGGGAACGCAAGGCTCGCGAAGAAGCCGAGCGCAAGCGCCGGGAAGAAGAAAAGCGCAAGGCAGAGGAGGCGAAGCGGAAAGCCGAGGAGGAAGCCAGGCAGCGCGCTGAAGCAGAGCGTCGCAAGGCGGAAGAAGAAGCCCGCCGGGCGCAGATCGCGGCCGAAGAGCTGAATAACAAGATCCGCCAGGCCGTGCCCGGCTGGGCCAACGCCGTTACCGCGCATGTACGGCGCTACTGGACCCTGCCGCCGGGTTCCTACGCCGGCCGCGAAACCACGGTGGAGATCCGGCTGGCGCTGAACGGCAACGTGCTGAACGTGCGCACCGTGCGCTCCAGCGGCGACGCCACCTTCGACCGCCTCGCCGAAGCGACCATACAGAAGGCAAGCCCGCTGCCGATGCCCGCCGATGCCGATGTCGCCAGAGCATTCAGCAGCCAGGGCGTTCAATTCATCTTCAAGCCGAGCCAATGATGCTGAAGCCGAATCTCTTTCGACTCCTCGTGCTGCCGGCGGTGCTCGCCCTTGCCATGATCGGGCGCGCCCCGGCGCAGCCGATCACCATCGAGATCGCTGGCGCCACCGAGGCCGCCATCCCGATCGCCGTGGTGCCGTTCCACGTCCTCGGCAACGCCGCGCCGCCGCAGGACGTCGCCGCCATCATCGCCGGCAACCTCCAGCGCAGCGGCATGTTCGAGCCGCTGGCCAGCAGCGACATGCTCTCCCGGCCGGCCCGCATGGAGGACGTGCAGTTCGCGCAATGGCGGGCGCTGGGCGTCGACTATCTGGTGATCGGCAGCATTCAGCCGCATGCGGGCGGCAGCTATCAGCTGCGCTTCGAGCTGCTGGACGTCTACAAGAACAGCCGGCTGCAGGCCAAGGCCTATCGGGTCCCGGCCACTGCCCTGCGCGACCTCGCCCACAACATCAGCGACCTGATCTACGAAGCCATCACCGGCGACCCTGGCGCCTTCAACACCAAGATCCTCTACGTCACCGAATCCAGGGACGGCGACAAGCGCCGCTACCAGCTGATCCATGCCGATGCCGACGGCGAGCGGCCGCAGGCCCTGCTGACCTCGTCGCACCCCATCATGTCGCCGGCCTGGTCGCCCGACCGCCAGCAAGTCGCCTATGTGTCCTTCGAGGGCGGCAGGGCCGAGGTCTGGGTCCAGCCGGTGTACACCAACCAGCGGCCGGTGCCGCGCCGCAAGGTCGCCGCCTTCCCGGGCATCAACAGTTCGCCGGCCTGGGCGCCGGACGGCCGCCGGCTGGCGCTGACCCTGTCCAGGAACGGCAACGCCGACATCTACGTGCTGGACGTCGACACCGGCCGACTCACACAGGTGACCCGCCATTGGGCGATCGACACCTCACCGGTGTGGGCGCCGGACGGCCGCTCCATCCTGTTCATGTCCGAGCGCGGCGGCGGCGCCCAGATCTACCGGGTTCCCGTGACCGGCGGCGAGCCGGAGCGGCTGACCTTCACCGGCCGCTACAACGCCGACCCGGCCATCTCGCCGGACGGCAAGCGGCTGGCCATGGTGCACCGGACCGATGGCGGCGACCGCATCGCCGTCCTGGACCTTGAGACCGGCCAGCTGCGCGTGCTGACCGAGGGTCCTCTGGATGAACACCCCAGCTTTGCGCCCAACGGCGCGATGCTGCTCTATGCGTCCAGCCGCGGCGGTGCGTCCCGCCTCGCCACGGTGTCGCTGCATGGACGGGCGGACTTGCCACTGGCACTGTCCCATGGCAACGCCCGATCCCCTGCGTGGTCTCCACGCTAACCCGCTGTCAACAACAATGCTAAGGAGTCTGACAATGAATGCACTTCGTCTTTTTGTCGCCGTGGGGCTGTTCGCCCTGATCACGGGCTGTGCCACCCAGGGTGGCGTGGAATCCGGCGCCACCGCCCCGGTGGAGGAACGCCCGGCCGCTGCCGGCACCCAGGCCGAAGGCGCGCAGGCCGGCGGTGCCGCTGCAGCCGGCAGCTTCGCCGGCGAAGAGCTGGACGATCCGGCCAGCCCGCTATCCGAGCGCGTGGTCTACTTCGACTTCGACAGCAACGTGATCCGTCCGGAATTCACCGCCATGCTGGAAGCGCACGGCAAGTACCTGGCCGCCCATCCGGAAGTGCGCCTCGTGGTCGAAGGCCACACCGACGAGCGCGGCTCGCAGGAGTACAACCTGGCGCTTGGCGAGCGTCGTGCCGAGGCCGTGAAGCGCGTGCTGGTTCTCAACGGCGCCGCTCCGGGCCAGATCGAGAATGTCAGCTACGGCGAGGAGAAGCCGGCGATGGAAGGCACCGGTGAGGCGGTGTGGTCGCAGAACCGTCGTGCCGAGCTGGTCTACCAGCGCTAAAGGCTCTACCAGGCACATGGACGTGCCACCCCCTCAGCGCCGGCAGGGATGCACAGCGTCGCTGCATCAGGTAAAAGACTCCGATGTCGAATGCATCGGGAGAACCATGAAAACCACACCTCAGCGTATCGCCTGTGTTGTTGCAGCCAGTCTGCTGCTCGGCCTTGTCCCGCTGACCGCCAGCGCCCAGCAGCGGCTGGAAGAACGCCTCGTCCGCATCGAGCGCCTGCTCGACAGCGGCGCCCTCACCGACATGGCCAACCAGCAGGACCAGATGCGGCAGACGCTGCAGCACCTGCAGGGCGAGGTCGACCTGCTACGGCGGGATCTGGATGAAATCAAACGGCGCCAGCATGATCACTATCTCGATACCGATCGGCGCCTGCGACAGCTGGAGAACACCGCCTCCAAGGCTGTAACCCCGGCAGCGGGCGACAGTGCCCCCGCCTCCTCCGAAGCCGATGGCGAGGCCACCGACTACCAGGCAGCCTTCGCGCTGCTCAAGTCCGGCCAGTACGCCCAGGCAGCAACCGCCTTCGAGCGCTTCCTGCAGCGCTACCCGCAGGGGCAGTACACCGCCAACGCCCTCTACTGGCTGGGCGAGTCGCATTATGTGGTGCGCGACTTCGCCAAGGCCCTGCCCCACTTCCAGCGGGTGCTGGACGAGCATCCGGCCAGCGGCAAGAGCCCCGACGCCTTGCTCAAGATCGGCTTCATCCACCATGAGCAGGGTAACGACGCCCAGGCCCGCAAGGTGCTGGAGAAGGTCAAGGCCGACTACCCGAACACCACGGCCGCCGCGCTGGCCGAGCAGCGGCTGCTCCGGATCTCCAGCTCCAGCCGCTGAGCCGCGGCCTTGCCGGGGCGCCAGGCCGGCATTTACTGGCGCCCCCTGTTTCGGTACCATTGTCGCCCTTCCACGGGGGCCGTTAGCTCAGTCGGTAGAGCATCGGACTTTTAATCCGCTGGTCGCTGGTTCGAATCCAGCACGGCCCACCATATCTGATCAAACGGCCAGGTCCGGTGTAGCAGCCCGGCTGCGCCAGCAGACCTGCGTACCGTCACTGCCGCCGGAACGCCCTTCGGCGCTGTCGCTGCATTCCGTCTATCAGCACAAAGGCAAGAAAGCCGTCCCCTCCGAAGCAACCCTGCGCACGTCGCTGCATCACCACGGCAACGTTAGTTGCTCAGCGTGACGGCTGCGCTGACAATAAGCGAAATCTCCAAGCGAACCGTCAGCCGTGCGAAACGCGCCTTCCAACCGCACGCATCACACACCGAGCAGGCGCGGCTACGAAGTCAACGTCTACTGTGACGAGAGCCGCCATACCTCAGATCCGTCCCAGCCTTACATGGTGATCGGTGCGACTAGTTGCCCCCGAGACCATAAGCGGCGGGTGGTGCATCAAATCCACTCGCTCAAGGCCAGGTTCGATGCGCAGGGGGAATTTGGATGGAAGCGGCTCTCGCCGAACCGTCGCGAGTTCTACTGGGCCCTTATCGACCTGTTCGCTGGCGATCCAGCGCTGGAATTCCGCGCACTGGTGTGCAACCGCAACCACTTGGATCACGACACTTACAATCACGGCGACGGTGAACTCGGCTTCTATAAACTCTACTACCAGATGCTGGTGCACTGGCTGAAACCACAGTGCACCTACTACATCTACTTGGACTGGCAGCAAAACCGCGCCCAGCATCGATTCCGTGACCTGAAGCACATACTCGCTAGACGCTTAACGGGTCGGGCACGCCTTCACCGAGAGCGGGAACTACCGCCTGAGCGCGGGCGTACACGACCGATTCTCTTTGCCGCGGGCCCGCCGCATCCTCTGGATCCGTGAGGTACTTGGAGCAACGGCAGGTACTATTGAGCGGCGATTGGAGCGGCGGCTGGACTCCCGCGGGCGCCCGAGGAAGCGGCGATCCTTGCTTGTCGTCGAGGAACGCTATCTGGTCGTATTGCAAGAGACCACGGGAGCTAGACGAAAGCAAGCTCCCCTGGAGTTCGTCACTGCTTTTCCAGCTGATGCCAGTTACCTAGCAAGGCTGCGCCAAAGGACTACATTGGCGGAAATAAAAAAGCCCCAGTCTTATGGCGACTGAGGCGCAGCCACGATCCAGAGCCTTAGGCAAAGGATCACCGGCCCGAAGGCCTGCCTGAAAAGTATAGCCGCCGGGACTGGAAGTCAATCCCTTACCGCTGGCCTATGGCTGACGGTCGCCTCCCTGCTCGGCCCCTATTCCCCACTGGTCGCACGACCAGGCCCGTCTTCCACAAACACCGGGGAGCCGACAGCGGCCACGCCGGCACTTTCGAAAGCTTGCTCTTCGACGCGCTCATCGGGAGCAGAACGCGATACGTTCCCTCGTCACCCGCTTCCGAAGAATCGCGACGAGGACGTCGCTGCTACGGAAATTCCGCCCGGCTTTTCGACACGCCGCCGGGCTGCCGCCGGCGCGCCACGGCCATGGCTGACGCGCCTCATGCAGGCCGTTAGCGCTTCATGGAATCGAAGAAGTCGGCGTTGGTCTTGGTGTCCTTGAGCTTGCCGAGCAGGAACTCGATGGCGGCCAGCTCGTCCATCGGGTGCAGCAGCTTGCGCAGGATCCAGACCTTCTGCAGGTCGTCGGCGTTCATCAGCAGCTCTTCGCGGCGGGTGCCGGAGCGGTTGATGTTGATGGCGGGGAAGATGCGCTTTTCGGCGATGCGGCGATCCAGGTGGATCTCCATGTAGCCGGTGCCCTTGAACTCCTCGTAGATCACGTCGTCCATGCGCGAGCCGGTATCGATCAGCGCGGTGGCGATG
>JAJUFY010000185.1 GCA_029263635.1 Ectothiorhodospiraceae bacterium
CGCCCGCCGTGGAATTCGACGATGGAGCGGCTCACCGGCAGTCCCATGCCGAGCCCATGCGGCTTGGTCGTGAGGAATGGCGTAAACAGCTGCGGCAGCAGATCATCCGGCATGCCGACGCCGGAGTCCCTGACCAGGATTTCCACCTGCTCGTGATCGGCATCCACCAGCACCTCCAGCAAGCGCTGCGGCACCTCGGCACTGCTCAGGGATTCGATGGCGTTGTGCATGAGATTGATCAGCACCTGCTGCAGCTGCACCGGATCGCCCTCGATGGGCGGCAGCATCGGCGGCAGCCGCAGCTGCAGGGTCACTCCGGCTTCCCTGGCGGCGCTCTCGACCAGCGCCACCGCTTCGCTGATCAGCAGCCGCAGGTCGAGCTTCTCGTGCCGCATCTCCTCGCGCCGCAGGAACTCCCGGAAATCCTGAATGATCCGCGAGGCGCGCTTGGCCTGAACGCCGACCTGTTCCAGGGCCCGCTTGAGCTTGGCCGGATCGGCCCGCCCCTGCTCCAGCAGCTGCAACGCCCCGCCGGCGTAGCTCACCACCGCCGCCAGCGGCTGATTCACCTCATGCGCGAGGTTGCGGGCCAGCTCGCGCATGCTCGCAAGACGAGCGGTATGGGCCAGCTCCTGCTGCTGGCGCAGCGTAGCGCGCTGATTCCAGCGCCGCACCATCACCAGAGCCAGCTGTTCGCCGGCTTCCAGCAGAGCATCCAGGAGGCCCCGCTCCCGCGGCAGCGCGCCGGGGGTATAGACCTCGAAGACGCCGAGCACACGGCCATGATAACGGACGGGCACCGCGCAACCGGCTCGCAGGCCGGCGATGTAGTTGGTGGTTGCCGCCACCCCGCGGTCCTGGGTCAGCGCCGTATGCGCCAGGCTGCCGGCCGGCAGCTCCATGGCGCTGAGCATCTCGCCGGCCGCAAATCCTGCTGGCAGTGGAGGGATGCCGGTGGTGACGATCAGCCAGCGGCCGTCGGTGGCGCGGTCGGCGCTGATCCGCAGGTAAGCGCGACCGAAGGTCCACCCGCCGCTGCGGCAAAGCTCGAGCAGTATGCCCTTGGCGGCCGCATCGGCGCTGTCCGACGCATTGGCGATCGATGCCGCCCGGTACAGGAATGCCTCGCGCGACCAGCCGGTGGCCGCTTTCTCCCGCCGGGCCCTGCCGCCTGTGACAGGCTCACCGACCCGGTTGTGGGAGAAGTCCGTTGCTGGATACATGCCGCGCTGCTCGTCTATCAGGTCCGCCATGCCATCGCTCAGGCGGGCGCTTGCACGCCGGTTGCCCCAACTGGCCTTCTACAAATTCGAGTATGAACGCGGCCAAGTGCCGGTTACTACTGGGAACATCCCCGTGCCTGGAAAGGGCGCCGCCTAGGGCGCCGACTCCATGCCGAGCGCCTTGCGACACTCCTCGATGCTCAGGCACATCGCCACCAGGCTGGGAATGGAGTCGGCATGCATCTTCTTCATCAGGTTGGAACGATGCAGCTCGACCGTCTTCGGGCTGATCGACAAGGTCTCAGCAATCTCGCGGTTGACCCGGCCGGCCACCACCAGGTGCAGCACCTCGCGTTCGCGCGGCGTGAGCACGGCATAGCGGGCCCGCAGCACCTCGGACTGCCGGCGCTGCCGGCGCTGCTGCGCGTCCTGCTCCAGCGCTGCCTGTACCCGCTCGAGCAGAAAGCGTTCCGAGAACGGCTTGGTCAGGAATTCCACCGCACCCGCCTGCATGGCCCGTACCGCGGTCGGCACATCGCCGTGCCCGGACAGGAAGATGATCGGGATGTGGTGACCGTCGCGAACCAGCCGCTCCTGCAGTTCGAGCCCGTTCAAGCCGGGCATGCGCAGATCGAGCAGCAGGCAGCCCGGCGCGTTCGGATCCCATTCGGCCAGGAAATCGTCAGCGCTCGCGAACGCCTTGGCACGTAACGACACCGACGACAGCAACCAGCAGAGAGAGTCGCGCATGGCCGCGTCGTCATCCACGACATAAACGGTGGCTCGCTGCTCCATGATGTAACTTCTTACTGGTGTAGAGACGGAAAGTATAGCGTTGTCCGCATCTCGTGTTGTTCGTGTCACGGCACTCACATCATTCCCTCGCTTTTGCCTGGTCCGGCAAAAAAATGGCGCGGTTGGGGGACCGCGCCACAGTGGATGGCATAGATGCACTCCAGAACAACACCGTCCTTGGCATGCTCCGTCACCTTGGGGGACGGCAACGGGGCTTTCCGTGCCCGATTGACTCTAACCGCGGGGCAGGGCCAAGGGCACTAGGTGCCTCCCTAGCCTATGCCTGGGACAATTCCTAGTGGGGTTGCCCTGGGTTGATGTCCCGGGGCGCCGGACGCACAAAGCCATAAAACCTGCCCGCGGCACCGGCGGCCGCGCCGGGCGCGGGACCAATAACGACACGGCTGTCCGGCCGCGGAGGCAACCATTACCAGGATCGTCCCCGTCCAGCGGGACACCGCCGCCCAGTTCCGGCTGGAAGTGTCCAGGCAGCTGCTCCTCTGCAGTGGCGACTGGACCATAGGCCAGCTGCAGGATGTCGAGCGCCGGCTCACCCGGCTGACGCTCGACGCCGGCCCCTGGACGCTCAGGACCGACGCCGTGCGAGCGCTCGATACCGCCGGCGCGCTGCTGCTGGAGCGGACCATCCGGCGGCTGCGCCAGCACGGTGCGGAGGTGCTGGTCGGACAGCTGCCGGCCCGGCATAGGGCGCTGCTGGAACTGGTGGCAGGGGAACAGGCCAGCGGCGCAGCATCACCGCCGCTCAATGCCGTGGAGCGGCTGGGCAAGGTCACCATGGCCGCACTGGCGCAGGCCTTCGAGCTGCTGGCGTTCATCGGCCAGGGCGCGCTGCAGGCCCTGCCGCTGCTCGCCAGGCCGCATCGGATCCGCTGGCGGCAGGTGGCCATCGAGCTGCGCCGCGCCGGCGTCGCAGCGCTACCCATCGTCGGGCTGCTGATCTTCCTGGTCGGCATCGTCATCGCCTACCAAGGCGGCGCGCCGCTGCAGCAGTATGGCGCGGTGATCTTCATCGTCGAGCTGGTCTCGATGACCATCCTGCGCGAGATGGCGCCGCTGATCACCGCCATCATCGTCGCCGGCCGCACCGGCTCCAGCTACGCCGCCGAGATCGGCACCATGCAGATCACCGAGGAGGTCGACGCGCTGCGCACCATGGGCATCACGCCCTTCGAAATGCTGGTGCTGCCCAAGCTGCTGGCGCTGCTGGTGGCGATGCCGCTGTTGACGGTGTTCGCCGACATCATGGGACTGCTGGGCGGCATGGTGGCCGCCGAGTCGCTGTTCGGGATCGGCCTGCCGACCTTTCTCGACCGCATGCCGCGGCAGCTGCCGCACAGCACCTTCTGGGTCGGGATCGTGAAAGCGCCGGTGTTCGCCGCCATCATCACCGCAGTGGGCTGCTTCCAAGGTTTCCGCGTTCGCGGCAGCGCCGAGGCCGTGGGGCGGGCTACCACTGCCAGCGTGGTGCTCAGCATCTTCCTGGTGATCGTGGCCGACGCGGCCTTCTCCATTGTCTTCAACCTGCTGGACCTGTGATGCCCGCCATCATCGAAGTCCGCGATCTCGAAACCCGGTTCGGCCAGCAGGTCATCCACCGCGGCCTCGACCTCGCCGTGGAGCGCGGCGAGATACTGGCCATCGTCGGCGGCAGCGGCAGCGGCAAGACCACGCTGCTGCGCCAGATCCTGATGCTGGAGCGGCCGAGCGGCGGCGAGGTGCAGCTGCTCGGCCACTCCACCCAGGCGCTGAGCGCGCAGGAGGCACGGAGCCTGTGGACGCGGATGGGCGTGATGTTCCAGCAGGGCGCGCTGTTCACGTCGCTGACGGTGCTGGAGAACGTCTGCCTGCCGATCCATGAGCACGCCCGCCTGAGCCCGGACCTGATCCGCGCGCTCGGCCTGCTCAAGATTCAGCTGGTCGGGCTGCCGGCCGAAGCCGCCGACCGCTATCCGAACGCGCTCAGCGGCGGCATGGTCAAGCGCGCCGCGGTGGCCCGCGCGCTGGCGCTGTATCCGGAACTGCTGTTCCTGGATGAGCCGACCTCCGGGCTGGATCCGGTCGGCGCGGCCGCATTCGACGAGCTGATCGTCCGGCTCAAGCGGCTCCTGGACCTGACCGTGGTCATGATCACCCACGATCCTGACTCGATCTGGGGGACCGCCGACCGGATCGCCTTCCTCGGCGAAGGCCGGGTGCTGGCGCTGGGCCCGGCCGACGAAGTGGCGCGGAACCCGCACCCCGAGGTCCAGCGGTATTTCGGCGGGCCGCGCATGCGCCGAGCACGGGAGCGAACATGGAAAGCCGAGTGAGCTACGCCGCCGTCGGCGCCTTCGTCCTCGTGCTTGGCGCAGCCCTCGTCGGGCTCGGCCTGTGGCTTGGCTCGGGCCTCACGGTCAGGGGCTACGACCGCTATTCCATCTACTTCACCGAGTCGGTCTCCGGGCTGTTCCTGAACGCGCCGGTAAAATACCGGGGCGTGGTGGTCGGCCGTGTGGAGCGGGTCGAGATCGCCGACCAAAATCCGGAGCGGGTCCATGTGGTGGTCGAGGTCGAGGCCGGCACGCCCATCAAGACCGACACGCGGGCGCAGCTCGATCCGCAGGGCGTGACCGGGGTGGTACATGTCGAACTGACCGGCGGCACCCTGCAGGCGCCGCTGCTTACCCGACATGACGGCCAGCCCTATCCGGTGATCCAGAGCGCTCCCTCGCTGTTCAGCCGGCTCGACGAGGCGCTCACCCAGGGCCTGCAGACGCTGGACGGCCTGGCCGCCCGGATCACGGAGCTGCTCAGCGACCGCAATCTGCAGAGCGTGGAACAGACGCTGGCCAATCTGGCGCGCTTCTCCAGCGTGCTCGCCGCCAATGGCGAGCGGCTCGACAACACGCTGCAGAAC